>JAGOFF010000195.1 GCA_017997315.1 Clostridia bacterium | reverse complement strand
GATAATCGGATAACTCATCCAACTTGAGATCCGCGATGTAGGTGATGCCGCGCGCGATCACGGAAGACCATCCGGAACCGTTCTGGTTGAGCACTTTCACCGGAATCACGGTCGCCATCGGGGCGACGCCGTTGACCGGAGCCCCACCCAGACTGTAGCCGAGGATCGTGCTGGTCACGTGGGTGCCGTGCGAGTTCTGGTCATGCTCCCATTTGTTGGGTTGCTGCGAGACGAATCCGGCCTCCCCGCCGCCCCCGCCGAAGCACGCTGCATATTCTGTCGAAATGCGCTGCTCCGGGAAGTACTGCCGCCAAGAGTCCACAAGTCCGGTGTCGAGCACCGCGACGTACACCCCGGTGCCGTCGTAAACCTCCGTCCTGCCTGCTCCGAGATCCGTCACGTTGATCGCGTCCAGATCCCAGGTGCTCCTGCCGTCCGCGAAGTTCGTCGCCGCGACCGCATCGACTGGCGCACCGTTCCGGACCGCGTCCGGGTTGGCCGCGGCGACAAAGGGCAGCGCGCGGACCGCCGCGAGTTTGTCGGTTTTCACGCGCATGGTGAGGGCGTCGATCTCGTACAGGACATCCAAGACTTTACCCTGTGCGCCCAGGGTCTTGAGGATATCGTCGGTGACCGCGGTGTTGAGCGCGACGTTGATCCCGACGGTGCCGTTGGCGGATGCGGCCGACAGCGGGATGGCGGCGGACAGGATCGCCACTACGAGCAGGACGGCCAGTAGGACACGTTTCATGCGATCATTCCTCCCTCTATTCACTTGAAGCACAGGAAATGTCTGTTTGCTCAGCATAGCACACGGTTAAGTGGCTCGCTGTTCTAAACAGTTTCGCATCACAATATGTTTACAACTTAACAGAAAACCATCCGGAATCCGGTTGATCCTCAGGCCGAATGGGTGGTCCGGGACAGGATCTCGTCCTGGATCGCAGGTGCGAGACGGGTGAAGTACGCGCTGTATCCCGCCACGCGGACGACCAGGTCCCGGTACCTCTCCGGATGCGCGACCGCGTCGGTCAGTGTGGCCGCGTCCACGACGTTGACCTGGAGTTCCTGGCCGCCGAGCTCCATGAACGCGGCGACGAGGCCGCGCAGCCGTCCGATCCCCTCCCCCGTGCGGACGGAGGACGCGGACAGCTTGATGTTGCAGGTGTTGCCCGCCGGCCAGTGCCGGATGTTGTCGATGCCCGCGACCGAGCGGAGCAGCGCGGTCGGTCCCTTGCGGTCCGCGCCCTGGCAGGCCCCGACTCCGTCCACAAGCGGGGCGCCCGCGTGCCGCCCGTCCGGGGTCGCCGCGGTCCGGGCGCCGGAGCTGACGTGCCCGTTGACCGGCCACACCCCGCAGGTGTAGTGCCCGCCGCGCGGATCGGCCTGCTTGCGGTAGAACTCCGCATGGACCGCGTTGACCCGGTCGAACATCGCGTCCGCCCCGGGATCGTCGTTGCCGTACCGGGGCGTCCGGTTCGCAAGCAGCAGCCGCAGGTCTTCACGGCCGGCAAAGTCGTCCAGCAGTGCCTGCCGGAGTTCCGCCATCGGAATCCGGGCGTCCTCGAACACGTGCTTTTTCACCGCCGTCAGCCCGTCGCTCGCGTTGGCGGGACCGAAGACCGCGACCCCGGGCAGGCTGTAGCGTGTCCCGCCGCACACCATGTCCCGGCGCGAGGCAATGCAGCCGTCCAACAACGAGGACATGAGCGGACAGTGCCCATGCTCCTTCTGGACCTCGCTCGAGATGTGCGCCGCCAGCAGATTGAGTCCGGACAGGCACTCCGCCTGGTCCCGGTAGGCGGCCCACAGATCGTCGAAGGACCGGAAACCCGCGGGATCCCCGGTCGGGAGTCCGTACCGGGCGCCGGACCGCATCGACACCCCGTCGTTGAGCGCGAGTTCCAGCGCTTTGGCGCAGTTGATGTGCCCGCCGGCCGTCACGCCCATCTGCTTCCCCGGCACGCCGGCTTCGACGCACCCGATCAGCGCGTACCCGGCGGCGTCTTCCGGCGCCACTCCCTGCGCGACGAGCGCGGGGATGATCACCTCGTCGTTGAACAGCGCGGGGATGCCCAGCCCTTCCGCGACGGTGCGGAGCACCTTGTCCCGGAACGCGGGATCGATGCCGGGGTGCCAGCGGACCGTGACCGCGGGCTGGTTCACCCGCAGCGCCAGCGTCGCGTCGAGGCACATCCAGGACAGTTCGTTGGACATGTCTCCGCCAGCGGCGTCCCGGCCTCCGAGGGTCAGGTTCTGAAATACCGTATCCCCGACCTCGCGGTGGACGTTCTCCATGAACTTGATCCACAGCCCCAGCAGCCGTTCCCAGGCCTCCTCACGCGTGAGCCGTCCCTCGTCGAGGTCGCGGCGGAAGAACGGGTACATATACTGGTCGAACCGGCCTGCGGAGATGGACCAGCCGTACTGCTCGATGTGCAGCGCGAGGTGGGTGAACCAGAATGACTGCAGCGCCTCCGCGAAGGTCCGGGCGGGATGCGCGGGTACGTGCCGGCAGGTGCGTGCGATCTCCCGGAGCTCTTCCTGCCGAGCGGGATCCGGCTCCGTATCGGCTTCACGTTCGGCTTCGTCCGCATACCGGCCGGCCCAGGCGACGATGCCCTCCGCCGCGATCACGACCGCCTGCAGGAATGCCCGGCCTTCGGTGTCGTCCGCCGGCGCCGCGTCCAACCCGGCTTCCGCCTCGGTGGCGATCGCAAGAAATCCTTTTTTCAGCACCTTTTCGTAATCGACGATGACGTGTCCGTACCCGCTGGAAGTTCCTGTGACGTACCCGGCGGCCAGTTCCGCCTCCGCAAGCCGGACGCGCTCCGGAAAACGGCGTGCGCAGACCGCGGCGATCGACCGGTCGCGCCAGTAGGACCAGACCTCGGGCGGGGTGTTGTCGGGTGTCAGTCCCTCGAGGTTGTACTCAGGATACACCGACCGTCCGGCCAGACGCTCCGCGCGCTGCCCGACCAGCTGTTCACCCGGTCGGAGGAACACCGGCATCTCCCGGAACACTGCAGCGACCGCGCGGGCGCGCCGGACCGCAGGCGGTTCGCCCGCGGTCTCCCGGTACGACCGGGTGACGATCCGCGCCCGGGCGAAGCAGAACTCCGTCGGCGTTCCGAACAATTCCTCCCGCAGCCGGGCGATCCGGGCGGGGACCTCGCGATATTCCCTCATGACACGTACACCTCGACTCCCCGTGCTGAAAACACGGCTGCGATCCGGTCCATCCGTTCCCGGTCCGGCATCGGGGTATCCGCCATCCCGTACGCAAGACCAAGGCTGTCATATTTCTCCGCCGCCATCCGATGGAACGGAAGCAGCCCGACCCGCACCCCCGGTCCGAGCGCTGCCGCCAGCTCCGCCATCGCGGCGGTTTCCGCGTCGTTGTCGTTGCATCCCGGCACCACCGGAATCCGGATTTCCGGATGCGTGCCGGATGCCGCGAGCCGCCGCAGATTTTCCAGGATCCGGGCGTTGCCGCCGCCGGTCAGCCGGCGGTGCAGCCCGTCGTCTACACATTTCATGTCATACAGGAAAAGGTCCGTGAGCGGGAGGATGCGCTCGATATCCTCCCACTGGACGTCGCCTGCGGTCTCGACCGCGGTGTGCAGCCCCTCCTCCCGGAACGCGTGCAGCAATGCATGCAGGAACACCGGCTGCGCCAACGGTTCCCCGCCCGAAAAGGTCACACCCCCGCCCGAGGCGTCATAGAACGCGCGGTCCCGCAGCACTTCCCGCGTCACCTCATCCACGTCCATCCGGCGTCCCGTCCGGACCATCGCTTCCGTAGGGCATACCTTCGCGCAACGCCCGCAGGCGATGCAGCGGGTCCGGTCGTACACGTGGAGCCCGCCCTCCATCCGGCAGGCGTCCGCTCCGCAGACCGCGGCGCAGGCTCCGCAGCCGATGCAGCGGGCGGCGTAATACCGCATTTCGGGGACGGGCTGCCAGGACTCGGGGTTGTGGCACCATGCGCACCGCAATCCGCAGCCCTTGAGGAACACCGTCGAACGGATTCCAGGTCCGTCGTGCGTCGAGAACCGCTGGATATCGAACACGAAGCCAGACTCCGCCATGCCCGCGCCTCCCTTGCCCTGTCGTCCTATAATGATAACAGGCAAGCCCCCCGCTCAGGAACGGAAAGGAGCATGGATCATGGATTTCATCGGACTGGCCAAGAAACGCTGTTCGGTCCGCCGGTATGACAAGCGCCTGGTGGAACATGAGAAACTCGACGGGATCCTCGAAGCCGGCCGGATCGCCCCTACGGCCGCAAACCGCCAGCCCCAGCGCATTCTGGTCGTCCGGACCGAGGCCGGCCTGGAAAAACTCAAAGCGGGGGCCAACGTGTACGGTGCGCCGCTGGCGCTCGTGGTCTGTGCGGATCATGCCGCGACCTGGAAACGCTCGTTCGACGCCAAAGATACCGCGGACATCGACGCGACGATCGTCACTACGCATATGATGCTGGCGGCGGCGGACCTCGGGC
>JAGOFF010000196.1 GCA_017997315.1 Clostridia bacterium | reverse complement strand
TTATGCCCTTCCGGGGGCGCAAGTTCAACAAATGTGGAGGCGGCCGGCAGGATGGCCCTCTTGGACGCATCGTCCGCCTGCGACGCCAGCGATTCGATCCGGTCCTGGGTTAGGGAGTTGGCCGTCGCCAGCAAAGCGGTCATGCAGGCGCTGACCAGGGTCATGATGAGGATCGGGAAAAAGACCTTCTTGAACCTGGACTCAGGCACGCGCCTCACCTCCTCCGAACACTTTGGGCGTGGTGAACTGTTCGATGGTCGGGGTGAGCATGTTCATCAGCATGATGGAAAAGGATACCCCCTCGGACATGCTGCCGAACAACCGGATCATTGCGGTGATGACGCCGCAGCCGATGCCGAAGATCACTTTCCCTTTGCTGGTGAGCGGCGATGTGACATAGTCCGTCGCCATGAAGAACGCGCCGAGGATCAGGCCGCCCGAAAGCACATGGTACAGCGGATTCTGGCCGGCAATGGCGGTGATGGCGGCGACCGTTGCGATGTAGGAGAAGGGGATCCACAGTGTGATGACCTTCCGGACCAGCAGGTAGACGATGCCGATGCTGAGCGCCGCGATCGAGACCTCGCCGAGGCAGCCCGCCTTGTGTCCGATGAACAGGTCAAGGTATCCGGGCATCTCGCCGCCGGATTGGAGGATGTACAGCGGGGTGGCGGACGATACGAAATCCACGGTCTCGCCGATGGCGTGCTCACCCATGATGACCCAGCGGCTCATGGCGGACGGGAACGAAATCGTCAGCACGACGCGCGCGGCCATCGCGGGATTGACGATGTTGTTTCCGATGCCTCCGAACAGCTGCTTTACGATCACGATCGCGATGAAGGCGCCGATGATGACGATGTAGTAGGGAATCTTGGGCGGGAGGTTCAGCGCCAGCAGGAATCCGGTCACGACCGCGCTCAGATCCCCGATGGAGTTGTACCGTTTCAGGAGCCGGCGGCAGATGTATTCGAAGAGGACCGCGGACGAGATCGATACCGCGACGACCGCGAGGGTGCGCGGCCCGAAAAAGTAGAAAGCCGCGGCCAGCGCCGGAATCAGCGCAAAGACGACATCCAGCATGAGCCGGCGCGTGGTGACGGTGTCACGGATATGCGGAGACGAGGATACTTCAATCACGGGCGGCCTCCTTTGGCTTCGCGGCGCCGGAATCGGCCCTCGCCTTGGCGGCGGCTTCAGCGGCTGCGTCCATTTCGGCCTTTCGGCGCTTTTTGTCATTGTCCATTCTAAGGGTCGCCTTTCCGGTCCGGATGCTTTGGACAAGGTATCGCTTGGCGGGGCAGACGTAGGTACAGCAGCCGCATTCGATGCAGTCCGTGACGTGATATGCCGTCAGTCCCTCGATATCGCGGTTCCGGGTCATGTTGTCCAGGGTGGTCGGCATCAGGCCCATCGGACAGGCGGTGATGCAGCGTCCGCACCGGATGCACTGGGATTCCCGCGGGATGCGGGCTTCCTTTTTGCCGAGCGCGAGGATGGCGTTGTTCATCTTGATCACGCCGAGGTCGAACCGGTCGAGCGCGACCCCCATCATGGACCCGCCCATGATCACTTTTGCGGGCTCTTCGACCAAACCCCCGGCCAGCCGGATGATGTCGGGAATCAGGGCGCCGACCGGCACGTTGACGTTGCACTGGATGGCCAGCGCGCTGCCGTCGAGGGTGATGCGGCGCCGGATGAGCGGCATGCCGGTTTCCAGATACTTGGAGATGAACCGGACGGTGCTGACGTTCAGGACCAGCGCGTGCACGTCGTGCGGCAGTCCCCCCGCAGGGACCTTGCGCTTGGTCAGCGCGTAGATCAGCATCTTTTCGGCTCCCTGCGGATAGATTGTCCGCAGCGGGACGACTTCGATGGACGGAGTGGTGAAGTGGATGACCTTGTATTTCAGCAGGGCGTTGTTGAGCAGCTCGATCGCGACCGGCTTGTTGTCCTCCACCCCGATTTTCGCGTGCGGGATGTCCATCCACTTCATGACCTGGAGGATGCCGTCGATGATTTCGTCCGGATGCTCCACGGTCTGGCGGTAGTCCGCCGTGATGTACGGCTCGCACTCCGCGGCGTTGATCAGCAGGATGTCGGGACGCTTGCCGTCTGGCGGCGACAGTTTGACGTGGGTCGGGAATCCCGCTCCGCCCAGGCCGACCAGACCGGACCGGCGGATGGCCTCAATAAAATCCTCCCGTGTATTGACAACGGGAGGATGGATATCTTCATATGGAGTATAGAGTCCGTCCGATTCGATCTCGACCACCTCGATCGACCGGCCGGATGCGGCGACCTTGTTGGATACCGACTTCACCGTCCCGGATATACTCGCGTGGATCGGTGCGGACAGGTATCCTCCCGCTTCTCCGATCAGCTGGCCCACCTTGACGTGGTCGCCCGGCTTGACGATGCATCGGCACGGTGTCCCGATGTGCATGGACATCGGGATCTCCACTTTGTCAAAGGCTTCCAGGCGTACGGTCGGGTACTGTTCCGTGTTTTTATTGCCGGCGGGGTGGACGCCGCCCGAGAATGCGCGTAAAAAAGACACCCGCAAATCCTCCCTCGACTGCTGTGCTGCTCCTATTCAAACACTCCGATTCCGCTATTTCAAGCCGATTTCCTGTTTCGAATGGTACGAATTCGTCGACTTTTTGCACACACCCATTTGGAATCGATCCGAAAAACCGCTGGAAATGCATATTTCTACCGCACGGGTTGCATAAACCGACTGCAGATCCGGATGGATGATTTACTGTCCTGCCTCGGCAATGTTGAATTGACAATCAAAATGGCCGCGAATATAATGGTTCGATATCAAGCGAAAATGCATTTCACGCTCCTACGACTTGCATGGAGGGCTCCCAAATGCTCGAATACGATGAGAAAACCAATCTGCTGGAACAGTCGGCATACCGCTACGCCATGCAGGACGTGGATACACCCAATCTGTACCGGCATCTGTTCGATTACGACCACATTCCCAAGATCCCGTTCAACCACCGGATCGTTCCCATGAACATGCCGGACGAGATCTGGATCACCGACACGACGTTCCGGGACGGCCAGCAGGCTTGCTCCCCCTTTACCGTCCGTCAGATCGTGGATCTGTTCTCGCTGCTCCACGAGCTCGGCGGTCCCAAGGGCATCATCCGGCAGAGTGAATTCTTTCTGTACACCGACAAGGACAAGGAAGCGGTCCGCAAATGCATGGAGCTCGGGTATGAGTTCCCTGAAATCACCAGCTGGATCCGCGCCAACGAGAAGGATTTCGACCTGGTCCGCCAGATGGAGATCAAGGAGACCGGGATTCTGGTCTCCTGTTCGGACTATCACATCTTCAAGAAAATGAACATGACCCGGCGGCAGGCGATGGACAAGTATCTCGGCATCGTCAAGGACGCGCTGGCCCACGGCATCAAGCCCCGCTGCCATCTCGAGGACATCACGCGTGCGGACTTCTACGGATTCGTGGTGCCGTTTGTCAACGAGCTGATGAAGCTTGCCCGTGAGAGCGGCGTCGCGATCAAGGTGCGCGCATGCGACACGCTCGGATTCGGCGTCTCCTATCCGGGCGTAGCGCTCCCGCGCAGCGTACCGGGAATCATCTACGGGCTCCGGCATTATTCCGAGGTGCCGGCGGAACAGCTGGAGTGGCACGGGCACAATGATTTCTACAAAGTGGTCACCAATGCGGCGACCGCCTGGCTGTACGGATGCAGCAGCGTCAACTGCTCCATGGTCGGAATCGGCGAACGCACCGGAAACTGCCCGGTCGAAGCGATGGCGATCGAGTACGCGTCGCTCCGAGGGACCGACGACGGCATGGACTTTTCCGCCATCACCAAGATCGCGGAGTACTTCGAGGAGCAGATCGGGATCGAGATCCCGCCGCGTACGCCGTTCATCGGGCGCAACTTCAACTCGACCCGTGCCGGAATCCATGCGGACGGCCTGCTCAAGGACGAAGAGATCTATAATATATTCAACACGTCCAAAATCCTCAACCGTCCCGCCACCGTCGCGGTCGATTCACACTCCGGCCTGGCGGGGATCGCACACTGGATGAACGGCTATTTCGATTTCCACGGCGAAGAGGCCATCGACAAGAAGCACCCGGTGGTCCTGAAGATCAAGTCGCGCGTGGATCTCCTGTATGCCGACGGGCGCAACACCGTCATGGGCGATGAGGAACTCGAATATCTGGTCCGCGATGTGGACAAGGATTTCTACCTTATCGCAATCGACAAGAACCTGCGCCACCACACCGACTGACAGGTACCCGACATGGCCATGCCCCGCGCAGGTGGAATCCTGCTCCATGTCACTTCGCTGCCCGGACCGTACGGGACCGGCACGCTGGGGGCGTCTGCCGCGGCTTTCGCCCGCAGGTTGGGCGCGGCGGGCATCCGCTACTGGCAGATGCTTCCCCTGTGTCCTCCGGACTCGACGGACTCCCCGTACCAGAGTCTGTCCGCCTTCGCCGGCAATCCGC
>JAGOFF010000194.1 GCA_017997315.1 Clostridia bacterium | reverse complement strand
GAGTGGCGTGCACTGGAAGGATTGATCGACAGCCATTGCTTCCGGCTGGTGGACGACCGTCTCGGCCAGCAGATCGCGGACGCGTCCGAGTTCCGGGACGTGGTCAACACCTATTTTCACCGCTTTTCGGGCATCGACGACGCCAAAGGCCGGTTGATCTATCAGTAAGGCTGGTTTTCCGGATCGCCGGAGGTGCGGCACGAGGGCATGGCATACCGGTTATGAAAGAGAGTCCTGCGGTTTTCAACCGCGGGACTTTCTTTTTTTGCCTGATGACCGAGAATATTCTACGGAAAACCGCCTCAATCCGTTCATAATTCAAAATCCGTTATAAAATCATGCAATTTTGCGTTCGCAATCCTGCAAAAATGGAGTACAATAAAGTCTGTCTCTCCGACGGAGTCTCTGCGTTTTCTGCGGATTCCGTCGCGACATGCGGGCAAGGTCGTCTGCATGCTATGACTCCCCACCTGTGAAATCGCCCATCTTACTGTTTCACGAGGGAAATGTGTCCGGGACGCATTTCTGTTTTTACGTCGCAAAAGGAGATTGAAGGCTGTACATGGAACGGAAAAACGGTTTGCCCCCCCGACAGGGGCTGTATGATCCGCAATGGGAGCATGATGCCTGCGGGATCGGCTTCATCGCCGACATCCGGGGACGCGCATCCAACCGCATCGTGCGGGACGCACTGACCATCCTCATCAATCTGGACCACCGGGGCGGCCAGGGTTCGGAAACCAACACCGGCGACGGAGCCGGCATCCTGATGCAGCTCCCGCACCATTTTCTGGCGCATGAATGCGCAGCCGCCGGATTCAGGCTCCCACCGGCGGGACGCTACGGTGTCGGCATGCTCTTCCTGCCGCAGGATCCGGCGGAGCGGGCTCGATGCGAGTCCGAACTGGAACGAATCATCCGCGAAGAGGGGCAGCCCCTCCTGGGCTGGCGTACCGTTCCGACCGACCACTCGATGATCGGCCTCGCCGCACGTGAAGCGGAACCGTTTGTGCGGCAGGTGTTCATCGGCGTCGACGACGCGGTGGAATTCCTCTTTGCGGCGGGCGACCGGCAGGCGGTCGAACGCAAGCTGTACGTCATCCGGAAACGTGCGGAAAGGGAGATCCGCCACGCCGGACTGTCGGGTGGATCCGCGTTCTACTTCGCGAGTCTCTCGTCCCGGACGATCGTCTACAAGGGGATGCTGACGCCCAAACAGCTCGATCAGTACTATATCGAACTCAAGGATCCTGCGATCGCCACCGCGCTCGCGCTGGTCCATTCCCGGTTCAGCACCAACACGTTCCCGAACTGGGAGCGCGCGCAGCCGAGCCGGTACATCATCCATAACGGGGAAATCAACACGTTGCGCGGAAATGTCAACTGGATGCATGCCCGCCAGGCAATCTGCCGGTCGGAGCTGTTCGGCGGCGACCTCACCAAGGTCCTGCCGGTGATCGATCCTGAAGGCAGCGACTCCGCGATGTTCGACAACACGCTCGAGTTTCTCTCGCTGTCCGGCCGTTCCCTGCCGCATGCCGCGATGATGATGATCCCCGAGCCGTGGGCGAACAACCCGAACATGGACGACGGGAAAAAGGCGTTCTACGAGTACCATAGCTGCATGATGGAGCCGTGGGACGGACCCGCCGCGATCGTTTTCTCCGATGGCCGCTACGTCGGGGCCGTCCTGGACCGGAACGGGCTGCGTCCGGCTCGTTACTGCGTCACCCGGGACGACACCATCGTTCTCGCCTCCGAGGTCGGCGTCCTCGACATCCCGGCGGACCGGATCACGGTGAAGGAACGGCTGCGCCCCGGCCGCATGCTGCTGGTCGACACGGACGCCGGCCGCATCGTGCGCGACGACGAGCTGAAACATACGGTGGCGACCGGACGTCCGTACCGCCGCTGGCTGGACGAGAACCTGCTGCATCTCGAGACGCTCCCGGACGCCCCGCCGGTCGAGGATACGGATCACCGTACGCTGCTGGTCCGGCAGCAGGCGTTCGGCTATACGTTCGAAGAATTGACCAAGACCCTGGAGCCAACTGTGAAGCTCGGGGTGGATCCGGTCGGTTCCATGGGGACCGACACCCCCCTCGCCGTCCTGTCCGACCGGCCGCAGTTGCTGTACAGCTATTTCAAGCAGCTCTTCGCACAGGTCACCAACCCTCCGATCGACGCGCTTCGCGAGGAGATCGTCACCGCGACCGGCACCACGATCGGTCCGGAGGGCAACCTGCTGGAGACCGTGCCGGAAAACTGCCGGCAGATCCACCTCAAATCCCCCGTCCTGTCCGACGAGGAACTCGCCAGACTGCGCGCCCTCCGGGAACCCGGATTCAGGACGGCCACCCTGCCGATGCTGTTTCCGGCCCGCCAGGGCGTCCGGGGGATCGAAGGGGCGCTGGACCGGTTGTGTTTGGAGGCGGACCGGGCGACGGACGAGGGATGCAACCTGCTCATCCTGTCCGACAAGGGCATGGATTCGGACAACGCCCCCATACCCGCCCTGCTTGCGGTCGCCTGCCTGCACCATCACCTCATCCGGTCGGGCAACCGCATGAAAGCCAGCCTGCTGCTGGAAACGGGAGAACCGCGGGAAGTCCACCACTTTGCGCTGCTCATCGGATATGGAGCCAGTGCGGTCAATCCGTACCTCGTGTTCGAAACCCTCGACGACATGATCCGGGAGGGCATGCTGGCGGGGTTCACGCACCACGATGCGGTCAAGGCGTTCATCAAGGCGACGACGAAGGGGATCTCGAAGGTCATCTCCAAGATGGGCATTTCGACGATCCAGAGCTACCAGGGTGCGCAGATCTTCGAGTGCGTCGGGATCAACCGTGAGGTGATCGACCGGTACTTCACCTGGACTCCATCCCGCATCGGGGGAATCGGACTCGAGGAGATTGCCGCCGAGGTCGAGACGCGGCATTGGCGCGCGTTCAACTTCCACCCGGGACATGACTATACCCTGGACACCGGCTCGGACTACCAGTGGCGGGCCGACGGGGAAGAGCACCTGTACAATCCGCGATCGATCATCACGCTGCAGTCCGCATGCCGGGCGAACGACTATTCACAGTTCAAGCAGTTCACGGCGGACATGGACGACCAGTCGAAGCGCCTGAAAACCCTTCGGGGCCTGCTGAAGTTCACCGCGCGCACGCCGGTGCCGATCGACGAGGTCGAACCGGTCGAGGCCATTGTCCGCCGCTTCAAGACCGGCGCAATGTCGTACGGATCCATCAGCAAGGAGGCGCACGAGGCGCTGGCGATCGCCATGAACCGCATCGGGGGCAAGAGCAACACCGGCGAAGGCGGCGAGGATCCCGCACGCTTTGTCCGCGAACCGGACGGCGACTGGAAAAGAAGCGCCATCAAGCAGGTCGCCTCGGGCCGGTTCGGGGTCACCAGCCATTACCTGGTGAACGCCGACGAACTGCAGATCAAAATGGCGCAGGGCGCCAAACCCGGCGAGGGAGGCCAGCTTCCCGGCATGAAGGTATATCCGTGGATCGCGAAGGTCCGGGGTACGACCGCGGGCGTCGGCCTGATCTCGCCCCCTCCGCATCACGACATCTACTCCATCGAGGACCTCGCCGAGCTGGTCCACGACCTGAAAAACGCCAATCCCCGGGCCCGCATCAACGTGAAGCTCGTTTCCGAGGTCGGGGTCGGAACGGTCGCGGCAGGCGTCGCCAAATGCCGTGCGGACGTCGTGCTGATTTCGGGATATGACGGTGGAACCGGGGCGTCCCCCCGCACCAGCATCCGGCATGCCGGACTCCCCTGGGAACTGGGACTCGCGGAAGCGCACCAGACGCTCCTGATCAACAACCTTCGCGACCGCATCGTGGTCGAGACCGACGGCAAACTCCTGACCGGCCGGGATGTCGTGATCGCGGCGCTGCTCGGCGCGGAGGAGTTCGGTTTCGCGACCGGTCCGCTGGTGGTGCTGGGGTGCGTGATGATGCGGGTGTGCAACCTCGATACCTGTCCGGTCGGCGTCGCGACCCAGAATCCGGAACTGAGGAAGAACTTTCGCGGCGATCCTGCCCATGTGGTGAACTTCATGCGTTTCATCGCGCAGGAGATGCGGGAACACATGTCGCGGCTGGGTTTCCGTACGGTCGACGAAATGATCGGACGGGTCGACGTACTGGAGGCCGACGACGCGGTCCGGCACTGGAAATCGAAGAACATCGACCTGTCCGCACTGCTGTACCGTCCGGAGGTGCCGGAAGGATGCGGGAGCCGGTGCACCCGCGCCCAGAACCACGGACTGGACGAATCCCTGGACCGGAGGGAGCTGCTGACCATGTTCCGGCGCACGCTGGAACGCGGTGAAAAAGTCGAAGGCCGGATCCGCATCCGGAACACCGACCGTGTGGTCGGGACGATCCTGGGCAGCGAGATCACCCGGCGCTTCGGCGCCGAGGGGCTCCCGGACGACACCGCGGTGCTGCGCCTGAAGGGATCGGCCGGCCAGAGTTTCGGAGCGTTTGTCCCGCGGGGGGTGACGCT
>JAGOFF010000193.1 GCA_017997315.1 Clostridia bacterium | reverse complement strand
AACTGCTGGCGCAGACCGACCGCCTCGTCGAGGCGCTGGAGGCGCTGACGCAGACGGATCCCGGTTAAGCCAAGGCTCCCAACCGTTCCGACAGCCGGTCCGCATTCTCTTCGAACCAGCGCATCAGCCGGGTCGAGAACCGCGCCTGGTGCAGGAAGATCGCGCGGTTGGCAGCGTCGGACCCGTAGTACTGTCCGTAGTAGTCGCATACCGCGATCTGGTAATGGAAAAGGTGCGGCATGGTTTCCAGATCGGTCCGCGACAGAGGCGCTTCTTCCCTGTACGCCCGCACATACCGGATCAGCCCTTCCTCGTCGACCGTCCCCTCCCGGCAGGCGGGAGAGGCGTACAGGAAGGACCGCAGGATCTCCCACACCACCGGGATCACACAGGCCGCGGTCCAGTCGATGACCGCCCGGATGGAGCCGTCGCGGCAGATCAGCTGGTTGACGCCGTAGTCTCCGTGAGAGTTGCGGCAGCTCAGCCGGCCCAGGTCGAACGTCGCGGCCGGGATCCGCTCCATCCGCCGGATGCGGTAGCCGAGATCGTCCGCAATGTCGGAATCCCCCCGCTCAAGCGCGATCGCCAGGGATCGCCGATACGACGGCACGGTTCGTTCCGGGGTTCGGTTCCGGAAAAAGCCCTCGCCCAGTCCGGGCGGCAGAGGCGGATATTCCGCGAGCACGGTATGGATCCGGCCGAGCATCCGGGCGGATTCGGCCAACAGAGGTTCTGAAGCGGAATGGAGCTCGACGGCCGATCCGTCGATGAGCCGCTGCAGATGGCAGAACCGTTCGCCGTCCCACCATACCAGGCGTCCGTCGAGCGTCGGGACGAACTCGGAAACCGGAATCCCCCTCGACAGCAGAAATCCGCATAGAGCCGGTTCCGCCTCCGGGTGATTCATCCCGTTGTCTTCCATTTGTTTCAGGATAAAATGGCCCTGTGCCGTTTCGATGATATAGGTGTCGCCGCCGACGCCGGTCGGAATCCGACGCGGCACTGCATCCGTCCATCCGTATTCCTGCCGCAGCCGCGCTGTCAGCGTCGGCGTGTCCATGCCCATCCTCGCACCCGTGCCCGGTCTTCCCGGCCACGCGGCGCGCGGCCGGGAGAGGTTCTATCCTTCGATCTCGCCCAGGATAAACGGCAGGACCTGCTCCGCCTGGATCCCCAGAACCAGCGCAAACTCGTTGTACAGCAGCTTCTCCGCGGCTTTCATGGTGTCCGCGTCCGAGGCGGCGAGCTTCTTGCCGCGGTTCGTCTGCTCGATCTCCCGGTGGTGGATCATTTTGATCAGCTGGACAATCCGGACCTGGTCACCGGAGTGGATGATTTCATTGAACGTGTTTTTCCGGAGCATGTCGTCCTCGATCCATCCGCTGTCGATCTCCGGGATCGACCGGATCAGCGCGAGGATTTCCTCCCGGGTCAGCAGACTCCGGATGCTCGCGTTCTGATGGTCGGCCGGGATGTAGATCGTCTCATTGTTCACCAGAAGCGGCTGCAGGACATAGTAGTCCCGTTCCGGCTTGCCGCCGAAACTTTCCCGGACAATATCGGCGATCCGGCAGACGCCGGTCGAGCCGAATACAATGTAGTCATTGACCTGCAGCATTTTATACCCTCCCATTGCGGATACGCTCCGCACTGCGCCTCCGGTTCGCTTTACACCCGCATGACGGTACGCGCATGAGGATGGAGAGAACGCGCGAATCCCGCGGTAACGGATCTCCGCCGCGGGAAACGACACGTTCTTCTTCTATTGTACCTTTTTGCTCCGGTTTTCTCTAATGGCGGTTTTGCCGGATTTCCGGCGATGGAAACCGCATGCGTTGTCCGCTTTACGATGGCTGCCGAAAGCCGGGCGTGCCTTTCAGGGCATCAGGATCCCCGCCAGTTCCTCCACCGTTCCGGCCACATCGTCCGCTCCGGCGGCTTCCAGCTCGCCGGGTTCCGCGTACCCGTAGTCCGCCCCGACCGCACGCACCCCGCAGGCTTTCGCCCCGATGATGTCGTGCCGGCGGTCGCCGACCATGCACACCCGGGACTTGTCATGGTCCCCGAGGCCCAGCCGGGCCAGCGTCTCGGCGATCACCTCCGCCTTGTCGGAGCGCGTCCCGTCCATCTCGCAACCGACCACTTCGGTGAAGTACGGAGACAGCCCGAACCACTCCAGGATGCGGGAAGCGTACAACGTCGGTTTGGATGTCGCGACCGCCAGCGTCGCGCCGCGTCGGACCAGGCCGGCGAGCAGTTCCGGCACACCCGGATAGACTGTATTCTCCCGCCATCCCTCGACGTCGAACCGCTCGCGGTACTTCGCCACGGCGATCTCCGCCTGCGCGGCGTCAAGCCCGTACCGTTCCATGAAGGACCGGCGCAGCGGCGGTCCGATGAAGCAGGTCAGCCGGTGCCGGTCGGGCTCCTCGATCCCGAAGTGACGCAGCGCATGCTGGACGCAGCGGGTGATGCCTTCCCAGGGGTCGGTGAGGGTGCCGTCAAGGTCAAAAAAGACGATGTCGCTCATGTTTCCTCCCGGGTTAACCCGATTTTGCCGTCGCTTGTCCGGACGAGTTTGTCACGATATCCGCTCAGCATCTCTTCAAACCGGGGCCGGCCGCGCTCGAACTCCCGGGTCCATCGGAACATCCCTCTCAGCATCCGCAGATCCGACCGGTAATGGCACGGCTCCAGTCCCAGCTGCTGTTTGGCGAACCGCGTCAGGATCCGCATCTTTCTTTTCCACAGGGGCGGGTCGAGGAACACGATCCGGTCCGCCAGGTCCAGCAGTCACCGGCAGCTTTCCCGGTAGGTTCCTTCGATGATCCATCCGCCCGTCCGGTCGATTCTGCGGATCTCTTCCCGCTGCTGCTCCGGCGTCCTTTTATACCGGCCATCCGGGGACTCGGCATGGATGACGCAGTCCAGTTCGTAGTGCGGGACGCCGAGGGTTACGGCCATCCGCGCCGCGAGCGTCGTCTTGCCGCTTGCGACGCAGCCTGTGACATAGATCTTCATCCGGTCACCCGTTCCCCCGTCCCGGCTTTTCCGAGATCGCGAGCAGGTGCGTCGACAGCCCAAGGAGGCTCTCTTCCTTTTCCATCAGGCGGACGATGCGCATCACGGCCCCGCGGCGGACCGGATCCTGCCAGACGCCGTCCAGGTCCGGCGCCAGCCAGCCGCCTCCGAGGATCCCCCGCACGTCGTTTCCGGAAAAACCCGCCTCGGCGAGTTCTTCCGCCAGTTCCCGGGGGAGATGGAAATACGACCGGCCAATCCCGTGGTAGGCGGAGTCCTCCGGCCGGATATGGTGCCCCGTGGCGATCTCGCGCTCGATCATCCCCTGGAACGCGGGTTCGGCCAACAGATCGTTCTTTGCGCCGAATACCGTTGTCGCCCACAGCGCGGTCGCATATCGGCTGATCGCCCCGGTAAACAGCCGGCCGCCGGGTTTGAGAAGCCGCCGGCATTCCGCGAGCGCGGCCTGCCGCTCGTGCCGTTCCGTGATGTGGTACATGGGTCCCATGAAAAGGATCGCGTCCGCGAATCCGTCGGGTCGGCCGATCGAGCGCGCGTCCGCCGTCTCCGCGGCCGCGAGGGCCACGCCCGGCCATTCCGCGGCCAGTTCGGCGGACATCCGGATGTTGGCCGGGGACAAGTCGAACAGGTGCGTCTCATATCCCAGTGCTGCCAGCGGCCAGGCGTATTCGCCGTATGCCCCGCCGATGTCGCAGACCACCGCCGGCGCGGGGGGCAGGAACTCCCGCAGGATCTCCATCGTCCGGTCGAACTCGATGTGTCCGAGGTCGGTGCGCAGGCGGCCCTTTTCGATGCCTGCCTCGTATCCGGCCAGGACTTCCCCGTCGATGGATTTGGGTGTTGACGCGGTCATCGCCGATCCCCCCTTCCGGTTCAGGTGCGGCAGCCGGTACAATTCATCGCCGCTACCAGCACGCCGTCGCCGTCGGTCACGTCGACCCGGTAGTAGCAAAGCTTCCGCCCGTTCCGAAGCGGGACCGCATGCGCGGTCAGCCGGCCGCGCGAAGGCGCCTTCAGGAACTGGATGTGGCAGTCCGCAGCGACGGTCCGGGCGCCGGTTCCTCGCAGGAAGGCGGCGTTGCAGCCGACGGCGAAAGTGTAGTCCGCGAGCGCGAACATCGCGCCGCCCATCACGGTCCCGGCGGCGTTGAGGTGGCTGTCCGTGATATCGAAGTGGCAAGTGGCGGAGTCCCCCTCCACCGCGTCGATGACAAAGCCGGATCCGACGGCATACCGGTCCCCGCCGAAGTACGCGCGCGCCTTGGTCAACAGTTCCTCGTCCATAGAGAATCTCCTCCGATTCGAGAAAAATATCGATTAACGATAAATTTTTATTGTTTTTCCGAAATCCCGGTGGTATAACGGGGATAGAAATCCACCGGTCGGAGGTACGCTGCCCATGACGATCACCGGAAATCGCAGTCTGTCGGCCGTGCGGCGGGTCATCGTGGATCTGCTGCTGGTCCTCAACATCCTGGCGCTGGTCCTGTTGCCCTGGCTGCTGGACGCGGTCTACGACAATCCG
>JAGOFF010000192.1 GCA_017997315.1 Clostridia bacterium | reverse complement strand
CCACACGTCCCCGATGCAGTATGCCTCATCGTCCAGGAACTGCACGCAGGGATACAGCCGTCCGTCGGGCGCGACCGAAATCTGTTTCCTCCCGAGCTCGCACCGGTCCGCGCAGTAGTCCGCGCCCGCGATGTGGGAACCGATCTTGAGCTCGAACGGGGACAGATAGAACTTCTCCTCCGCCAAGGTCTTCCGACGGTAGAACGCCGCGAGTTTCCGGTACTGCCGTTCCAGTTCCGCCAGTGAAGCCCCGTCCCAGTCGCCCGCATAGTCCATCGAGCAGATCAGGTACCGGAATCCCAGCCCGTACAGGTACTCGACGCCCGCGGCGTAGTGCCGGACGACACCCGGAGACACGGTCATCATGACCGGCGCGTACGGCCGGTGCCGGAGCAGCCGCTTCGCGGTCTCCTCGAGCGCGTCGAACGTCCCCCCGCCGCCCCGGAGCACCCGGTTGGCGTCATGCGCCTCGCGGACCCCGTCGTGGGACAGTGCGACAAAGACCCTGTGCTCTCCGGAGTACCGGAGGAACGCCTCGTCCAGCAGAATCCCGTTGGTGGTGATCTTGTAGTGGAAGCGGATCGTGCCCGCAGCCTGGAGCGACTCCCCGTACGCGACCGTCTCCTCGATCAGGCCGCGCTCCAGCAGGGGTTCCCCGCCGAAAAAGACGATTCCGGCACTCCGGGCGTCCCGCGCCGCGAGGTCCACCGCCCGCCGGGCGATGCCGGGCGTCATCGCGTGCGATCCCTGCCGGACATAGCAGTACCGGCAGGCCATGTTGCACGCGTCGGTCAGGTGCAGTGTGAAATGCATCAGATCACCCCCTGCGCCGCGAGCCAGTCCAGAAAGTCCCGCACCTGCGAGCGCAGATCCTCGATGATCCGTTCCCTCTGCTCCGCCTCGAACGCCTGTCGATACGCCTCCATCGTGTCCCGGTCGTGGTCGCGGTCAAAACCAGAGTAATCCGGTCCGGGATCGTAGAATACCGCGGTATCGGTCACGACATCCGCCAGACGCTCCGCGGTTGCTTTCATATCGTAGTTTGTCACGGAGGACCAGTACATCGAATCCGCAGCCCACTTGTCCAGATCGGCCGAGGAAACAAATTCGTAGCCGATGCCGAGCGCCGGATCGAATCCATCCAGCGTCAGCGTACCCGCCCAGGTCTGCTGCGATGCGCTGCTGTCCGGATCGCCCGGCCGGAATGCCGGAAACCGGTCTCCCTGGATCTCCCGTGTCTCGGTGAACCGGACTCCCCGGCGCTCCGCCTCCTCCCGGATGACGTTCTGGGCCTCCTCCTCGGACAGAAACACCGGCGGCACGACGCACATGCAGCCGTAGGTGCTCGTCCCATCCCCATGCTCGAACACCGGCACGACCAGCTCCGCAGGTTCACGTGTTCCGCCGGACGGATTCCGCCACGAGCCGCCCCGGCATCCCGCAAGACCGGACGACAGCGTGAACAGCAGCGCCATGCATACCGCGGGTTTGGCGCCCCAGCGCGCGGGCAGTGCGCCGAGGACAGTCGGATCGTTCGCGACCCCCTCCCGGGTCGGATAGCGCGGGGCTGCGTACGAGGCGATCGGCTGGATTCCGGTTGGATTTTTCATGGTTTGGTCCCCCCGTTTATACGGTGTCTGCTCCGCATCAGATCACCCCCTGCGCCGCAAGCCAGTCCAGAAAGTCCCGCACCTGCGCGCGCAGGTCCTCGAGCATTCTCTCTCTCTGCTCCGCCTCGAACGCCTGACGATACGCCTCCATTGTGTTCCAATCGTGGTTGAAGTCAAAACCGGTGTAGTCCGCTGCGGGATCGTAGAACACCACTGTGTCGGGCACGGCATCCGCCAGACGCTCCGCGGTGCTTTTCATATCGTAGGTCTCGGATGAAATCATCGGCTTCCCGGACGGGCTGAGCCAATCCCGTACATCTTTGGAGGATACGAACTCAAACCCGAAGCCGAGCGCCGGATCGTACCCGTCCAGGGACAGTGTCCCCTTCCATGTCAACGACGAGTCCCGGGGGAGAGCCTCTTTGAAACTCGTTGCCGGGAACCGGTTCCCCTGGATCTCCCGGGACTCGGTGAACCGGACCCCCCGGCGTTCCGCCTCCTCCCGGATGACGTTCTGCGCCTCCTCCTCGGACAGGAACACCGGGGGCGCGACGCTCACACACGCATAGGTGCTCATTCCTTCGCCGTGCACGAACACCGGCACGACCTGCCCTGCGGGTTCCCCTATTTCCCCGAACGGATTCCGCCACGATCCGCCCCGGCACCCCGCGAGTCCAGTCGACAATGTGAACAGCAACGCCATGCACACCGCGGGCTTGGCGCCCCACCGCGCGGGCAGCGCGCCGAGGACGGAGGGATCGTCCGCGACTCCCTCCCGGGTCGGATAGCGCGGGGTTGCGTACGAGGTGACGGGCTTGATTACAGGCGGTTTTCTCATGGGTTGGCCTCCCTGTCTATACGATGTCTACGCCGCATCAGATCACCCCCTGCGCCGAAAGCCAGTCCAGAAAATCCCGGACCTGCGCGCGCAGGTTCTCGAGCATGAGCTCCTTCTGTGCCGCCGAGTAATCCCGGAGCGCGTCTTCATACGTTTTCCCGGCAGAGTCGAACCGGATGGCGTTATAGTCTTCGGAGGGATCATAAAAGACCGCGGTACCGGGTACGGCCTCCGCAAGGCGTTCCGCAGTGCCTTTCATGTTGTAGGAGCTCACGGAAGAGTACGGACCTCCGTCCGGGCTGATCCATGCCGCCACATCCTCGGACGACACGAATTCAAATCCGATGCCGAGCGTCGGATCATACCCGTCCAGGGACAACGTTCCCGCCCAGACCCGTAAAGGAATGGATAGGGAGCTGCTGGAATCCGTTGCCGGAAACCGGTCCCCCTGGATCTCCCGGGTCTCGGTGAACCGAACCCCCCAACGTTCCGCCTCCTCTCGGATGACGTTCTGCGCCTCCTCCTCGGACAGAAACATCGGGGGTGCGACGCTCACACACCCGTATACGCTCATTCCGTCCCCGTGCACGAACACCGGCACAACCTGCCCGGCGAGTTCTCCCCCTCCCCCGAATGGATTCCGCCACGATCCACCCCGGCATCCCGCAAGCCCGGACGACAGCGTGAACAACAGCGCCATGCACACCGCGGGCTTTGCGCCCCATCGCACGGGCAACGCGCTGAGGACGGACGGATCGTCCGCGACTCCCTCCCGGGTCGGGTAGCGTGGGGCTGCGTACGAGGCGACGGGTCTGATACCGATTGGATTTTTCATGACAGAGTTCCCCCCCCTCCCACATGCGGCTGCAAGCGCCGCTTCAGATGACCCCCTGTGCCGCGAGCCAGTCCAGAAAGTCCCGGACCTGCGCACGCAGATCCTCAATCAGGTGATCCCGCGTCATAATGAACTCAGGATCCTCTTCGTCCCGCCCTGGATCGTAGAACACCGCGGTACCGGGCACGGCTTCCGCGAGGCGTTCCGCGGTCCCCTTGAAGTCATAACGGGCAATGATGCTGGACCACAGCCCGGAGTTCCACTCCCTCAGGTCCTCGCCGGAGACAAACTCGAATCCGATCCCCAGCGCCGGGTCGTACCCGTCGAGAGAGATCGTTCCCGACCAGGTGGTGTCCGGAATGGAACTGTAGATGTCCCCCAGCTGGACAACCGGGAACCGGTCTCCCTGGATCTCCCGAGCCTCGGTGAACCGGACTCCCCGTCTCTCCGCTTCCTCCCGGATGACGAATTGTGCCTCCTCCTCGGACAGGAACACCGGAGGCGTGACACTGTCGCATCCGTAGACGCCGATCCCCCCGCCGTGCGTAAACACTGGAACGATCTGCTTCGCGATTTCTTCCCCTCCTCCGGACGGATTCCACCACGAACCGACCCGGCATCCCGCGAGTCCGGACGACAGCGTGAACGGCAGCGCCATGCATACCGCGGGCCTGGCGCCCCACCGCGCGGGCAGCGCACCGAGGACGGACGGATCGCCCGTGACCCCCTCCCGGGTCGGGTAGCGTGGGATTGCGTACGTTGCGACGGATTTGATCCGGCAGTCGTGTTTCATCGAATCCCCCCCCCTCATCGGTCCGCAGGCGGTTCCGCTGCGGCGTCGGCCGCTCCGTATCCCCCCGGGCGGCAGACTCTTGATTCTTTATTTTGATTGTACATCAAATCCGTCAAACCGGCTTCTCCGCATAAGGATGCGGAATCCATAACACACCGCCAGATGAAAGAACCCGTACGATGGGTGCGAGGACGAGAAAAAGCGGCAGGCTTACCGAAGAAAACCTGCCGCTCTTATGTCGTGATGGGGATGCGTCCGTCAGAACTTCGACAGACGCTCTTCCACCGCCTCCAGCTGCTTCATGAGTTCCTTGGGCAGCTTGTCGCCGAAGCCGGCGTAGTACTCGCGGATGGAGGCCAGCTCCTGTTCCCATTCCGCCTTGTCGATGGTCAGGATCTCATGCAGTTCCTCGTCGGTGGCGTCGAGTCCGGCGCGATCAATGTCGTCCGGTGTAGGCATGTAGCCGATCGGGGTCTCCACCGCGTCGACGGGGGGC
>JAGOFF010000013.1 GCA_017997315.1 Clostridia bacterium | reverse complement strand
TTTCTCGAAACAACTCATCCTGCCCGCCTGCCTGCTGGGCGTGCTGATCGTTGGACCGGTCCTGGTCCTCGCCCTTGGAGGGGAGGACTCGACTTCAGCGACGACCACCCGGACTTCGGTGGACTATCTGTACTATGCCAACGAAACGGATGTGGCGCTCTGCACGCTGGAGAACGAATCGGGGAAACTGGTTCTGGAGCGGACGGAGAAGAAGGACGACGCAGGTGCAATAACGCAGGAATGGACCGTAAAGAGTCCGGCCAATCCCGCCTATGACGCCACGAGCGTTGAAAACCTTGCGACCAGTTTCCGGACCATCTCGTCGACCCGGATCATCGCCGAGTCCGTGACGCCGGCCGACCTGTCCAAGTACGGACTCGACAAACCCTCCGCGAAATTGACGGTCAAGGAGACGGACGGCGATACGGTCGTCATCCTCCTGGGGAATCCGGCCGGATCGGGCAGCAGCTACTATGCAATGGCCGAGGGGGCGGACAAGGTGCACCTGGTCGCCACCAGCGTAGGAGATGCGTTGCTGGCTGAAGCGATGGACTACCTCGGCACCGCTTTGTGCAGTGCGGAGTACGACAGCATCAAGACGGTCGGTCTGAAGCGCGGATCGGACGATCTGGACATCACGGCGAGGAGCACACCCTTCTATGATGACTCCGGCGCGCTGGTCGAGCTCCAGTGGCAGTTCACCAAGCCGCTGGTCTGGATGGCCGACACACTCAGCATCCAGCCGGTGATCGAGGAGATCATCGCGGCCGTCGCGACGGATTTCGTCGCCATGGATGTCAGCGAATCGGATCTCGCCCAATACGGACTCGACGATCCTTCGTACGTGTTCGAGGTGACGGACGAGAACCAGACCTATACCATCACGTTGGGCGCCAGCGCGGGTTCCGGCCTGCTGTTCGGCACATCGAGCCGGATCCCCGGCGCTGTGTTCGTAACCGCGACGGAAAGCTTCACCCTTGTCGATGCCCCTTTCATGCAGTGGGTCAACGGGTTCGTCTATCTGGCTGACATCACCAAGGTCACCCGGATCGATCTGAAGTTTGACAAAGTCGATCTGGACATCGAGGTGGATGCGAAAGCGGAACCGAACGTGTTCAGCATCGACGGAAAAGACGCGAACATCGTCAACAGCAACAACAAGAATTACTTCAAATCCTTCTATCAGGCGATCATCGGCGCCACCCTGGCCGGAGTCGACATGGACGCCAAACCGGATCTGTCGGACGCCATCGTCACCATCCGGTATACCCTGAGGGAAGGCGATCCGGTCAATGTCGCCTTTGTCCCGCGCGACCCGTACTCGCTGTATGCCTTCGTTGACGGGAAGTATACCGGCGGGTATGTGGACATCGACGTGCTGGACGACACGGACTACAGCGTCGGGAATGTCCTCCCGAGCGGACTGCGCCCCGCCTACCAGGGCATGGTGAACGCCATGGCCAAAGCGGTGGACGGCGTCTACAACTGACAACCGACCACGAGGAGCTCCGGACCGTACAAACGGATTACGGTCCGGACCGACTGGAGAAAGGACACGCGTGAAGCCATGACCCCTGCGAACAACGGCCGACGCGCGAAGGGCAGGATCACTTTGCTGGTCCTGTCCCTTCTGTCTGTCATGGTGATGGCCGGCGCGGTGATTCTGGCATTCATGCTGGCGGACCGGCGCCAGCCGCAAACGACGGAAACGACTTCCACCGCGGCGGTGATCGGAGGCTTCGCCTGCGAGCCGGCCGAGGCGGCGAGGCTGCACCCGTTCGGCTCCGGTGTATTCAAGGTGGACACCGCACGCACTTCTTTCCTGGACATGAACGGGACGGAACAGTGGGGAGTCGACCAGTCGATGCTGTCCCCCGCGTGTTTCGTCAATGAAACCATGCTGCTGGTCGCCGACATCGGAGGGAGTTCCTATCTGGTGCTGAACGAGAACGGTCTTGTCCGCAAGGGAACCGTTTCCGGCACCCTCACCGGAGCCGCCGTCTCCGGCGGGCAGTTGTTCGCACTGGTTATCGAACAGCCGGAAAACAAAGGCCGCGTCCGTGTCGTCTCCGCGGTCGAAACCAAGGAATACGAGTGGGATTTCATCTCACGCAAATCCGGATATGTCCTGTCCGTCTCGTTCTCGCCGGACGATCAGTGGCTTGATGTCATCACGCTGGATACCGACCGCCATGCCGCCCAATCCATGCTGAAACGGCTGGATGCCGGGACAGGCGGACAGGCTGCGCAGTACATCCCGGAAGAGCACGGCATGTTCTCAGCGGTGGTGTATGACGACAAGCTTGACTCGGTCATGGTCGGATCGGATTCGGCTGTCGGATTCCGCGAGGATGCCACGGTGGCCTATTCACACGCCTTCAGCCGGATTTTCCGCGCGGCGACGACCTCCAGGGGCGCTCTGCTGGCTGCTCGGAAGGAGCCGGAAGGGGAGATCGGGATCTATCTCGCCGCAGCCGACGGATCGCTGTCCGCCGGTCCGGTTCTTCCCGGAGAGCCGTCCGCGCTGGTTGCCGCGGGGGATCTCGCCGCGGTCGCGGTCGGCGCGCAGGTCTATGTGCTGGACCTGGACACGCTCACCCTCGAGACGGAGATGCCGGCAGGCTCCGAGATCATCCGTCTGCGGCTGGATCCGGACCGCGGACTGGCCGCGGTCACACAGGATCATGTCGGCAGGATGCCGGCTGGCTGACACGGGCAGAAACAGGGGAAAGGGACAATACCCATGGAAAAAGCTAGAAAACGTAAGGATATACCGATCGCGGACACCTGGAGACTGGAAGACATCTTTGCGTCGGACGAGGCATGGGAGGAGGCGTTCTTCCGGCTGGACGGGATGCTGGACCACCTGGCCGCCTGCCGGGGCCATCTCGCGGACGATGCAGGGAAACTCGCGGACTGCCTCATTCTCGACGACGAACTGTCCCGAAGCCTTTCGGAATGTTATGCCTACGCGCACATGCGAAAGGACCAGGACAACTCACAGCCCGGGTATCAGGCAATGTTCGAACGCGCGAGCGCCGCGTACTACCGGATCAGCGCCGCGTCTTCGTTCATGTCGCCCGAAATCGCACAGATACCGGAGGATACTATCCGCACCTGGATGCGTAAGGAGCCCCGGCTGGAACCTTTCCTCCACCCGCTCGACAATCTCCTCCGCCAGAAACCGCATATCCTCCCGGAACGGGAGGAGCGTCTGCTGGCCCAGGCCGGTCCCATCACGGAGGGGATATCGGACACCTTCACCATGCTGGACAACGTGGACATCAAGTTCGGATCCATCGAGGATGAGCAGGGGAACAGCGTGGAACTCACCGGCGGGCGTTTCGCCCGGTTCCGTGAGAGCACGGACCGTCGGGTCCGCCAGGACGCGTTCCGCAGGATCCACGAGTCGTATGCCGGCATGGGCAACACGATCGCGACGCTGTATGCCGCCAACGTGAAGTCGGATATTTTTTACGCGCAAGCGCGCAACCACCCCACCTCACTGGCCCGCGCGCTGTTCGGGGACCGGCTGGACGAGGGGGTCTATTCCGGACTCATCGAGGCGGTCCACGATGCGCTTCCCGACATGGAGAGGTATCTTGCGCTCCGGGGCCGGGTGATGGGACTCGATGAACTGCACGTCTACGACTGTTATATTCCGCTGGTGGAGCTGACCGGCCGCGATTATCCTTTCTCTCAGGCGTGCGACATGGTGCGGGAAGGTGTATCCGCGCTCGGCACTGAATACCGGGCGGATCTGGACCGGCTTCTGGACGACCGGTGGATCGACATCTACGAGAACGAAGGCAAGACCGGCGGAGCTTACGCGTGGGGAACCTACGGAAGCCATCCCTATATGCTGCTCAACTACAGCGGCGGCCTGTCCGACGTGCTGACGCTGGCCCATGAAGCCGGGCACTGCATGCATTCCTTGTATTCAAACCGGCTGCCGCATGCCGTGGCCTCCTACCCGATCTTTCTGGCGGAGATCGCTTCGACGGTCAACGAGATCCTGCTCATCGAGTCTCTCCTGTCCCGCTGTGACGGGAACACGCCGGAAGGCCGCAAGGAGAAGGCGTTCCTGGTGAACCGGATGATCGAGGAATTCCGGTTGACGGTGTTCCGGCAGACCATGTTCGCGGAGTTCGAAAAGATCGCGCATGAAATGGCGGAGTCGGGCGAGCCGCTGACCGCGGAGACGTTGTGCGCGGTATACGGGGATCTCCTGCGGCTCTATTTCGGACCGGACGTGGTCATCGACGACTACATGCGTTGGGAGTGGGCCCGCATTCCGCACTTCTACAACGCCTTCTACGTGTTCAAGTACGCGACGGGCTTTTCGGCCGCCGTGGCGCTGCAGAACCGGATCGCCCGCGACGGGGAGACCGCCGTCCGGCGGTACCGGGATTTTCTCGGGGCGGGAGGATCCGATTATCCGCTGGAGATTCTGCGCAGGGCGGGCCTGGACATGGCGGATCCGGCACCGGTCCGGGAAGCGCTTGCCCGGTTCGGCGCACTGGTCGGACAGCTTGAGTCCCTCCTCGATAGATAGGATGCGGGAGTGGGGATGATATCCATGGACGCAAATCTGCCGGAGCGTTTCGGAATCGCTGTCGTCGGAGGAGGCGCGGCAGGTCATGCCGCGGCGATCGCCGCGGCACACGCCTTGGACGGGCGGACCTCCACTGCGATCCTGGAACGCGCGCCACGGGTCGGACGGAAGCTGCTGGCAACCGGAAACGGACGGTGCAACATCACCCATCTGCATGCGGGCATCGACCGATACCACGGGACGGATCCGGAATTTGTCCGGCCCGCGCTCGCCGCATATCCGCCGACCGGCGTGATGGCCTTCTTTGACGGCATCGGGGTACCGTGCCGAGCCGAACCGGATGGCCGCGTCTACCCGTACGGCGCGCAGGCGTCCGCGGTACAGGACGCTCTGCGGCTCGAAGCCGTTCGCAGGGGTGTCCTTACCGTATGCGGGTTCGACGTCGCCTCCATCGTCCGCCGCGAGCCGATCCTGCTGGGCGACCAGCCTCTGCGGCCGGACCATCCGTTCGAAGTGACGGCGCAGGACGGCCGAAGCATCCGTGCGGATGCGGTCATCCTTGCGACCGGCGGACCGGCCGGCCCCCAGCTGGGCGGAACGGATGCGGGATACACCTTGCTCCGGGCACTGGGACACTCCTGTGTCCGGCCGATTCCCTCCATTGTCCAGATCATGACCGAGAAGGATCTGGTGAAGAGTCTTTCCGGCATCCGGGTCGAGGGGGTCGCGACGCTTGTGGCCGACGGGCGCGCCGTCCGCGCGGAATCCGGTGAAATCCTTTTTACCGATTACGGCTTGTCGGGACCGCCTTTGCTGCAACTGGGCGGAACGGCTTCCAGGATCCTTGCGGGAAGACGCGAAGCCGGAGACAATCTGGAGATCTCGCTCGATTTCTTCCCCGACATGGAGCTCGGCGAACTTGCGGAAAGCCTGGAGTCCCGCGCGGAGCGTCTGACCGGCGTCACCGGTGCGGATTTTCTGTCCGGCATGCTCAACAAGCGTGTCGGCCAGGCGGTGGTGAAAGCCGCTCTGGGCATCCGTCCGTCCGATCCGATCGGATCTCTTGCCCGGGGACCGGCACGCAGGCTGGCCGAAGCAATAAAAGGGACACGCGTACGCGTGACCGGCGTCCACGGCTGGCGGGAAGCGCAGGTCACGGCGGGCGGAGTCCGTACATCGGAATTCGACGCCCGCACCATGGAATCCCTCATCGTACCCGGTCTTTATGCCTGCGGTGAATTGCTGGACATCGACGGGGACTGCGGGGGATACAACCTGCAATGGGCCTGGTGTTCCGGGATGACCGCAGGAAACGCCGCAGCCGGAGGGATCCGCCGATGAGTTCCGGCGGGGTCCGGCGGTTCGACGGAATCCGGATACCACCCGGCGACGGAGCCATGCTGGATCGCGAGGTCCGCATCCGGACGGGCGGGGACGTGCCATACCGGGTGATCCGCAAATCGGTCGACGCGCGCGACAAGGCGCGGATCGTTCTCGTCTATTCAGTCGAAACAGGCCCCGCACCCCGGCGGCCCGGCATGGAGGACCGCTTTATGGCGCCTGTGCGTATCGGTCCGCGTCAGGCCGCGGCGGCAGGCCGTCCGGTCGTGGTCGGAACCGGTCCTGCGGGGATGTTCGCCGGGCTAGGCCTGGCGGTCGCGGGACTGAGGCCGATCCTGCTGGAGCAGGGACAGCCGGTGGACGGACGCGCGGCGGATGTCGCCCGCTTCTGGAACGGCGGAGCGCTGGATCCCTGGTCCAACGTCCAGTTCGGCGAGGGCGGTGCAGGGACGTTCTCGGACGGAAAGCTCACCACCGGGATCCGGGACGAGCGCGTGTCCGTGGTTTTCGAGGAACTGGTGCGCGCGGGAGCACCGGAAGAGATCGCATATCTGGCACACCCCCATATCGGGACCGACCGGCTGCACGGCATCGTCCGCAACATCCGCGTCCGGATCGAGTCGCTCGGCGGGGAGTACCGGTTCGGACACCGGTTCTGCGGGTACGGCCGGAAAGACGGGCAGGTGCGGTCCGCCCGCGCGGTCCGTCTGGAAGACGGGAGCGGATGGGAGGGCGATACCCGCCATATCGTTCTGGCGATCGGCCACAGCGCGCGGCGGACCTATGCCGACCTCGCCGCGGCCGGACTGGCGATGGAACCCAAGCCGTTTTCCGCAGGCGTACGGATCGAGCATCCGCAGACATGGATCGACACCGCCCAGTACGGCACGCTGGCCGGACACCCGGACCTCCCGCGTGCGGAATACAAGTTGTCCTGTCATCTCGGTTCCGGGCGCGCGGTCTATACGTTCTGCATGTGCCCGGGCGGCCGGGTCGTCGCGGCGGCATCGGAACCGGGCCGGATCGTGACGAACGGGATGAGCATTTATGCCCGGGACGGCGTCAACGCCAACAGCGCCCTCCTCGTCTCGGTGACTCCTGCCGACTTCCCGGATGCCTCTCCGCTCGGAGGGCTGGCCTGGCAGGCAGGGATCGAAGAAGCGGCCTTCCTCGCGGCCGGCGGCGGATACCGCGCGCCGTCCCGGACCGTCGGATCCTTCCTGCATACGAACCGTTCAGCGTCCCTGCCGGACTTCGCCGTGTACCCGACCTATCGTCCGGGAACCGTCGACGTACCACCGGAAGACTATCTGCCGGAGCCGATCACCGCCGCTCTGCAGGAAGCATTGCCCCTGTTCGGACGCAAGATCCGTGGCTTCGATCATCCGGCGGCTTTGCTGACAGGCCCGGAAACGCGGAGTTCCTCGCCGGTCCGGATCCTGCGCGACCAGCGCGGCACCGCTTCCGTGCCGGGGATCTATCCCTGCGGGGAAGGCGCCGGATATGCCGGCGGAATCGTATCGGCCGCGGTCGACGGAATCCGGGCGGCGGAGGCCGTGGTCGCGGCGGTCATGGCGGGCTGAAGTGGAGAGTCCGTATTGAGGCTGCACGGGAAATATGCTTAAATGGTACCCGTGCAAAGCGGGCGGACCGTACCGGGAAACCAAGGCGGTGCCTGGTGTTGGGAGAGAACATGAACCACATCGTTAAACGCGGGCTGCCGTTGATGTTCGCCGATCTGCTGATCGTGAACATCGCTTTCATTCTCGCCGCATTCGTCAACAATCTCGTGGACTACAAGGGATTTGATTTCTGGCCGACTTCACGGTATTTCATCCTTTCGATCTCCTTGTATGCGACCCCGGTCGCCATCGCGGTCAACGCGGTGTTCGGGCTGTATTCGAGCCTGTGGCATTATGCCGGCCTGACTGAATTCATCAAACTCATGGCCGCCGTCCTGATCGACGGTCTCCTGTTCTATCTTGCCGCGGATACATGGGACTGGCGGATGGGACCCGGCATGTACATCCCGGCACTGATCATCCTGTTCATGCTCATGGCCGCCATCCGGTTCGGTTTCCGTGTCGTCCGCCGCCTGGTTCCGATGATGACCTCGGGGCGTTTCCTCAACGCGCGCAGGACCATGATCGTCGGCGCGGGAGAGGCCGGAGCGATCATGGTGCACACCATGATGGACGATCCGGCGAAGCGCGGCCTGCCCGTCGTGCTGGTCGACGACGATCCGGCGAAGCGCGGCTTCAAGATCCTGGGTGTCCGGGTCGCGGGCAACCGTCAGGCCATCCCGCGCCTGGTCCGGGAATTCGGCGTCGAAAGGATTTTCATCGCGGTCCCGCGCTCGTCCGCCGAGGATATGAAGGATCTGCTTGAGATCTGTCTGGGTACCGGTTGCGAGATCCAGCGCGTCGACCTTGCGGATGTCATCAACGGCACCCCGGTGGAAGAGGCCAAGGGCCCGGCGCGCACCGGCGACACCCCGGGCGTCCGTGTCGGTGCGATCCCGCTTGAAACCCTGCTGGGCAGGGATCCGGTCAGCATGGACAACTCGAAAGTACGGGAGTGGCTGCGCGGCCGGTCGGTTCTGGTCACCGGCGGCGGCGGTTCGATCGGATCGGAACTCTGCCGGCAGGTGGCTTCGTACGACCCCTCGCGCCTGGTCATTTTCGATGTATATGAAAACACGTCCTACGAGCTGGCCCTTGAACTGCGGCACAAGCATCCGGAGATCGATATCGTCCTGGTCATCGGAAGCATCCGCGACCGGGAAAAGCTGACCGCCACATTCCGGACGCACCAGCCGCAGGTGGTGTTCCACGCCGCCGCACACAAGCATGTGTCCACCATGGAGAACGATCCGGAGGAAGCCATCAAGAACAATGTGTTCGGAACATACAACGTATGCGATCTGGCCCAGGAATACGGGGTCGAGCGGTTCATCCTGATCTCCACGGACAAGGCGGTCAATCCGACCAACGTGATGGGCGCATCCAAGAGGCTGTGCGAATACGTCGTCAAGGGGATGAGCGACCGGCCGGGCAAGACGGTCTTTTCCGCGGTGCGGTTCGGCAATGTGCTGGGAAGCAACGGGAGCGTCATCCCGATTTTCCGGCGTCAGATCGCGGAAGGCGGACCGGTGACCGTGACGGACAAGAACGTCATACGGTACTTCATGACCATCTCCGAAGCCGCAAGTCTCGTGATCATGGCGGGTGTCAAGGCGCAGGCGGGGGAGATCTACATCCTCGATATGGGCGAGCCGGTCCGGATCGACGACATGGTGCGTAAAATGATCCGACTGGCCGGACTCGTACCGGAGGTCGACATCGAAATCCAGTATGTCGGGCTGCGGCCGGGGGAAAAGATGTATGAAGAACTCTCGCTTGCGGCGGAAGAACTGATCCCGACCGACGAGCCGAAAATCATGCGGACGCGGGACAAGGGATTTACCGGCGAGCAGCTCGACCAGATGATGGATCTGCTGCATGAGACCCTGGATGCGGACGGGGATGTGCGGCAGGCGCTCGTCCGGCTCATTCCGACTTACGTGCCCGACAACCGGGGACACGTCCGCGACACATCATCGCATACGGGGGATTCCGCTTGTACCGTTTCCTGAAACCGATCCTCGACGGTGCCGCCGCTGCCGTCTGCCTGCTGATCCTGTGGCCGTTCATGCTCCTGCTGGCCGCCGTCATCCGGATCGATTCCCCCGGGCCGGTCCTCTTTCGCCAGAGACGCGCGGGACGGGGCGACCGGCTGTTCACGATCTACAAATTCCGCACCATGCGGATCGACACCCCGCGCGACATGCCGACGCATATGCTCGCCGGCGCGGCGCGGCACATCACGCGGGTCGGCGGTTTTCTGAGGAGAAGCAGCCTGGATGAACTGCCGCAGCTGCTCAACATCCTGTTCGGTCAAATGAGCTTTGTGGGGCCGCGGCCGGCATTGTGGAACCAGGACGACCTGATCGCGCTGCGCCGCGAAAACGGCGCCGACCGCGTTCGGCCGGGACTCACCGGATGGGCGCAGGTCAACGGACGGGATGAACTGCCGATCGCCGAGAAAGCGGCGCTCGACGGATACTATGCCGCCAACTTCAGTCCGGTCCTCGATGTTCGGATTCTGTGGAGAACGGCTCTGCAGGTTTTTCGGGGATCCGGTGTCGTTGAGGGCGCCACCAGGTCCTGAGAGCGCACGCGGAACGGCTCTCCCCGGCCGTGGGATCCCGATCCGCGCGTCCGAAACCAAACACGAACCACCGGTTCAAGGTGAAATTCACAAAGAACAGGACCAGGTCCACCCCCATCTTGACCAGCGTGATGTCCAGTCCAATCACCGGGCGCAGCAGCCGAACCAGAAGATACGAGGTGCCCAGAAGGCCCAGATTGACGGCCAGATACCGCAGGAAGCTGATTCCGAGCCGGATTCGGGAACGAAAGACCAGGTACCGGTTGACGCTGTACTGCACGAGGATCGAAACGGCGCGCGCCGCCGCCATGGAGACGGCGACCAGCGGCTCCGCTTCACTGCGGAACACCACCTTGACCAAAAGTGCGAAGCATCCGATCTCGGATCCGTACGCCATCATCGATCCGGTCGCGAAGCGGGCGATCTGACGTACCGTCCGTACCAATGCGCACTCCATGAAACGTGTCATGGTTCATCCGAGGCGGCCAGGAACTCCTCGTAGCCCGAATCGATCCGCTGCACCAGATCCGCGTACGCCGCATAGGTTTCCGGCGGGGTATCGGCGCCGAAAGCACGTTCCAGACCGTCCCTTTCTTCTTCCATTTCAAGGATCTCGCGCTCCAGCCGCCGCAGCCGCTCCTGGCGGGCTGCGGTACGGCGGCGCTCTTCCGCCCGGTTCGGCGTGCGCGGTCCGTCGGCCGGGAGTGCTCCGGGCGGATCGGCCGGCTCCCGAACGGCGGACTCGACCGGGCGGCTTACCGCCATGCGGTAAGGTTCGTACCCGTCGAACAGCGTAACGGTTCCGTCGTGGAATCCCAGCAGGCTCCGGCAGCATCTGGCGATGAAGTAGCGGTCGTGGCTGACCGCGAGGATCGCTCCGGGGTACTCCAGCAGAGCGCTTTCCAGGATCTCCCGGGATTCGATGTCCAGATGGTTGGTCGGTTCGTCCAGCAGCAGCACATCCGGATGGCTTTCCAGCATGAGGCACAGATACAGCCGGGAGCGCTCCCCTCCGCTGAGCACCCGGAGGCGCTTGGCAAGGTCGGCGTCACGAAAGCCGAAACGTGCGAGCAGGGACCGGATACCGAAAGTGTCCGATTCGGTCACGGCCGCCGTTTCTTCTTCGATGGTGTGATCCTCGTCCGAAAACGTGGAAAACTGGCCCATATACCCCATCCGGGCGGTTCCGGACAACCACACCCGGCCGTCCTGCGCGGTTTCCTCGCCGAGCAGGATCCGAAGAAGGGTGGTCTTGCCGCACCCGTTCGGACCGGCCAATGCGATCCGGTCCTCCGCGCGAAGCACAAAACCGACGTCCCGGAACAACCCTGTGCCGCCATAGGACATGGAAAGCCCTTCCGTACGGATCAGGACACGGGAGGCATCCGGCACCCCCTGGTCGGACAGGAACCGGATTTTCATGGACGGTCCCCGCCGGCGGTCCAGCATCGCCGCCTTCTCGGCGAGCGTGTCCGACAGCTTGCGCACGACTCTTTCCCGCGCATGGTACGCGGACATCTTGCGGTGGGACAGCATGGTCTGCACCACACCCTGCTGCCGTTCCATCTCCTTTTCCAGGCGGGTCATCTCGCGCAGGCGCGCAGCCTCATCCAGCCGCTTCTGCTGCATATAGGCGGTATAGTTGCCGATACCGGTGCGCAACCGCCCGCCCGCCAGTTCGGCGATGCCGGTGACGGTCCGGTCGAGAAACGCCCGGTCGTGCGAAACCACCAGCACCGCGCCGCGGAACCGGCGGAGGTATTCCTCCAGCCAATCCAGCGCGGCCATGTCCAGATGATTCGTCGGCTCGTCCAGCAGCAGCAGGTCGGGGGAACGGACCAGAAGGCGTGCCAGACGGACCCGCATGCGTTCGCCGCCGGAGAGGGAGGCCACCGGCCGCTCGAGGATGTCCCCGGACAGTCCGAGGCCTTCGAGCGCCAGACGGATCGTCCTCTCATACTCGTAACCGCCCTGCGTCTCAAACCGTGCGGTCGCCGCGGAATACTCCTCCAGGAGGCGTCGGCGGGCAGGGGAATCGCCGCCCTTTTGACCGGCAAGCTCGTGCTCCATCTCCCGCAGGCGTTTTTCCGCCGCGGCGAGTTCGGCATTGAACAGGGCGGTGTTGCCCGGTTCCCAGCTTGCGTCCATATCCTGGGTCAGGTAGCCCGAGATCATGCCGGATGCGCGAAGCACAGTACCCGCGTCGGGTGTCTCCAACCCTTCCGCCAGCCGGAGCAGCGTGGTCTTGCCGGAGCCGTTCGGGCCGATCAGTCCGATCCGCGCGCCCGCGTCGAGCCGGAATGTGATGCCGTCCAGCACCGTGCGTCCGAAATAGGATTTCACTACCTGGTCGAAAGCCAAAATCATGAAAACCGGAGTCCTCCGTTGCGGTCGGGGGGGCCGAACAGAGCCCGCCCGCCGTTCGAAAACCCATTATAGAACAACCGCAGCGGCTTGTCAGATCGGGGGTTCTCGGCAGAAAGCGTGAAGAATTACGGGGGTGAACGTGATTGCATCGGAGGGAGCGCTCACGTATCCTTGAGGCAGGATCGGCGGCCCGTCCGCCAGTATCCGTACGATCCGGGCGGACGAAGCCCGGAGGAAAGCGAGGTGTGGAATGGCAACAGCAGCGAAAACGGGGTCCCGTGTAGAGATTCTGGATACGACATTGCGGGACGGCGCGCAGGCGGAAGGGATCTCCTTCTCCATCAACGACAAGTTCGCCATTCTGGACTCGCTCATATCCATTGGCGTCGGTTTTGTCGAGGCCGGCAATCCGGGATCCAATCCCAAGGACCGTGAGTTTTTCATGCAGTATGCGTCGAGGGCGCCGCAGATGGGCGACACCGTGCTGTGCGCGTTCGGATCCACCAAGCGCAAGGACGTCGCGGCGGCGGAGGACGCAAATCTGCAGGCCATCCTGGAGGCGGGCACCTCCGTGGTCGTTGTTTTCGGCAAGGTCTGGGACACCGAGGTCCGCGAGATCCTGCGCACGACGCCCGATGAGAACCTCGCGATCATCTCGGATACCGTCCGGTACCTGCGCGCCGCGGGACGGCGTGTCATTTTCGATGCCGAACACTATTTCGAGGCCTGGCGCGACAACCCGGACTATACGGATGAATGCCTTGCCGCGGCCGCATGCGCCGGTGCGGAGAGCCTGGTGCTGTGCGACACGAACGGATCGGCCATGCCGGACGAGGTGGCCGGGTGCGTCCGGGACACGGTTCGCCGCTTTCCGGATGTCCGGGTGGGGATCCACTGCCACAACGACTGCGGGCTTGCCGTTGCGAATTCGGTTCTGGCCGTGCAGGCGGGGGCGACGCATGTCCAGGGCACGTTCAACGGCATCGGGGAGCGGTGCGGGAACGCGAGCCTGTCCGCGATCATCGGCAACCTGCAGGGGAAGCTGGGCTACCGGTGCATTCCGGAAGATCGGCTGGAGCTTCTGACCTCCGTCGCGCGGCGCATGGCGGACATCGCCAACCTGACCCTGCCGGCGGGCGAACCATTCGTCGGAACCTCCGCGTTCAGCCACAAAGCCGGCATGCATGTGGACGCGATCAAAAAACGTCCTTCGACCTATGAGCACATCGATCCCACCGCGATCGGCAACGACCGCCGGTTCCTCCTCTCCGAAATCTCAGGAAGGAGCGCGGTGCTGGATGTGATCCGGCGGATCCGCCCCGATATCGACAAATCCTCCCCCGTCGTTCCGCGGATCCTCGAACGCATGAAGGACATGGAGCTCAGGGGATACCAGTTCGAAGGCGCGCAGGCCTCGCAGGATCTGCTGGTCTGCAAAGAACTCGGACTCTACGAGCCGTTCTTCCGGCTCGAGAAAATGCGGATCTCCAGCGAACAGCCTCAAGTCGGCAGATTCTCCGCCTATTCCTACATCAAGATCCTGGTAGACGGAGTGGACGAAGTGACCGCCGCGGAGGGCGCAGGCCCGGTCAACGCCATGGACCGGGCGCTCAAGAAAGCCATGGAGGTCTTCTACCCGGAACTGGCCGATCTGCGGCTCACCGACTACAAGGTCCGCGTCCTGAATGCGGAAGCCACCGCATCGTGCGTCCGGGTTCTCATCGAGACCACCGACGGCAGCGACATCTGGACGACTGTCGGGGTTTCCACCGACATTCTCGAGGCTTCCTGGCTCGCGTTGGTCGATTCCATCGAGTATAAACTGATGATCCGGAAGATCCGGGGTCCCGGCCACTAGGCCGGACGTATCGGAACAGTCCCACGGAGGAAACGAAAATGGGAATGACTATGACCCAGAAGATCCTCGCCCGGCATGCCGGCCGGGAGCAGGTGTCCGTCGGCGAGCTGATCGAAGCCCGGCTGGATATCGTCATGGGGAACGATGTGACCGCGCCGCCCGCCATCGACATTTTCGAGAAGTCCGGAGCGGCCGGGGTGTTTGACAAGTCCCGCGTGATCCTGGTTCCGGACCATTTCACCCCGAACAAGGACATCAAGTCGGCGCAGAATTGTGCGCAGATGCGCCGGTTCGCCAAGGAGCACGACCTCGGGAACTATTACGAGGTCGGATCCCCGTGCCACGGCATCGAGCATGTGATCCTGCCTGAAAACGGACTGCTCGCCCCCGGGTACGCGGTCATCGGAGCGGACTCGCACACCTGCACGTACGGAGCGCTCGGGCTGTTCTCCACCGGCGTCGGCAGCACGGACCTTGCCTGCGCGATGGCGACCGGGATGACCTGGTTCCGCGTTCCCGAGGCGATGCGATTCGTGCTTCGGGGCTCCTTCCGCGGACAGGTGTCCGGCAAAGACCTGATCCTGTACATCATCGGAAAGATCGGTGTCAGCGGAGCGTTGTACCGTTCGATGGAGTTCACCGGCCCCGGTGTCGCCTCGCTGACCATGGCGGACCGTTTGACGGTCTGCAACATGGCGATCGAAGCCGGCGCGAAGAACGGCATCTTCCCGGTGGACGGAACCACCATGGCGTATCTGGCGTCGCATGCGCCGGACCTCCTTGCCTCGGGCGCCTGCGAGGTCGTCGAAGCGGATGCGGACGCGGAGTATGTCTCGACCCTGGAGATCGACCTCTCCGAGCTTCCGTACATGGCGGCGTTCCCACATCTGCCCGAGAACACGCGCGTCATCGGCCGGCATCCGCCCGTCCCCGTGGACCAGGTGGTCATCGGATCCTGCACCAACGGCCGCCTGGAAGACATGCGCGTCGCCGCGGGGATCCTGCGGGGACGTAAGGTGGCGGAAGGCGTGCGGTGCCTCGTGATTCCGGGTTCAAACCGGGTGTGGGCGGAAAGCCTGCGTGAAGGACTCTTCGAGGTGTTCGCCGATGCGGGCGCGATCGTCAGCGCCGCCACCTGCGGTCCATGCCTTGGCGGACATATGGGCATCCTGGCGGAAGGCGAACGCTGCGTGAGCACGACAAACCGGAATTTCGTCGGCCGCATGGGTCACCCGGGGTCGGAAGTCTACCTGACGGGGGTGGCTGCGGCTGCGGCTTCCGCTGTCCTGGGACGTCTGGCAAGTCCGGACGAACTCTGAGCCAAGTGGAGGATATCGCATGAACACCAAGGGAAAGGTCTTCAAGTACGGGGTGAATGTCGATACCGACGTCATCATCCCCGCCCGCTATCTCAACACGTCCGACCCGCGCGAACTGGCCGCCCATTGCATGGAGGATCTCGACGCGACGTTTGTCCGGCGGGTCAAGACAGGGGATGTCATTGTGGCCGGCGACAATTTCGGCTGCGGATCTTCCCGCGAGCATGCTCCGGTCGCGATCAAGGCCTGCGGCATCGGATGTGTCATTGCGCCGGGTTTTGCCCGGATTTTCTACCGGAACGCGATCAACATGGGCCTACCGATCATGGAATGTTCCGAAGCCGCGGAGGCCATCTCCGACGGGGACGAGGTCGAGGTGGACTTCGACACGGGCGAGATCCGGGACCTCACCTCCGGCAAAGTGTTCCATGCGCGTCCTTTCCCCGAGTTCATCAAGAAGATCATCGCCGCGGACGGACTGGTCGGGTACATCGCCCGGAAGTGACCCGGGGGAGGCGCGGCGCATTTCGTCATCCGGACCGTCCGGCAAGGAGCAGACATGAAGAAATTCGATATCGCTGTCATCCCGGGAGATGGGATCGGCCCTGAGGTCATCAACGGGACACGCATGGTCCTGGACGCCGTTGCATCGAAAGCGGGCGTTGAATTCCGATACACCGAATTGATCGCCGGCGGCATCGCCATCGACGCCACGGGGGAACCCCTGCCTCCCGCCACCGTCGCCGCCAGCCGCAACAGCGACGCGGTGCTGCTCGGCGCCGTGGGCGGTCCGCGTTGGGACACGCTCCCCGGGGACCGGCGTCCGGAGCGGGCGCTGCTGGGGCTTCGCGAGTCGCTCGGACTGTATGCCAATCTGCGCCCCGCCAGGTTGTATCCCGCTCTCGCCTCGGCCTCTCCGCTGCATCCCGACATCTCGGCGCAAGGGATGGATATCCTGTTTGTCCGCGAACTGACCGGCGGCATGTACTTCGGCGACCGCGGCCGGCGCGAAGGCCCGAACGGACCGGAGGCGTTCGACACCGAGTGTTACAGCGCCATGGAAATCGAGCGGGTCGCCCGTATCGGTTTCGAAGCCGCCCGGGGCCGCCGTTCCAGGCTGACCAGCGTCGACAAGGCGAATGTGCTGGAGTCCTCGCGGTTGTGGAGGGAGACCGTCCTGTCGGTCGGAGCCGGATTCCCGGATATCCGGCTCGACCACCTGTATGTCGACAACGCATCGATGCAGCTGATCCGGCGTCCTTTTGACTTCGATGTCATCGTGACATCCAACATGTTCGGCGACATCCTGTCCGACGAGGCCGCCATGATCACCGGCTCCATCGGCATGCTTCCGTCCGCTTCGCTCGGCAGACCGGGGACGCCCGCCATGTACGAACCGATCCACGGATCCGCACCGGACATCGCGGGCAAGGACATCGCCAATCCGCTGGCCTCGATCCTGTCCGCCGCCATGATGCTGCGCCTGTCCTTCGGCATGGAGCCGGAGGCCGACGCGGTGGAGAACGCGGTTTCACGAACCCTGGACGAAGGTTATCGCACGGCCGACATCCTTCAGGGGACGGGAAGCGGCAGGGTCGGTACGCAGGAGATGAGCCGGCGGGTTCTCGAGAGGTTGTAGATTCCGGCCCTGCCGTCGGTCCGGTCTGATTCGATGCCCCGGCCGGATTGCGGCCGGGGCATCATTCCTGTCCTCTTGGCGTTGTCGATCCGGACACCTGGCGGTAAGATGGTGTGAAAACACACAGTGTTCAAGCGGGAGGAATTTCGCATGGCTTCCTATGTGGAGAATTTGTTCAGTCTGGCCGGAAAGACCGCACTGGTGACCGGATCCAGCCGCGGACTCGGTCGGGTCCTCGCCCGTGGACTCGCCAAAGCCGGCGCACGCGTGGTGATCAACGGGACCGACCGCGTACGGCTGGCGGAGGCGGCGGCATCCCTTCGCGGAGAGGGTCTGGACATCGGGGAGGCGGCCTTCGACGTGCGGGATGGGGAGGCTGTCGACCGTGCGGTCGGAGAGGCTCAGGAACGGTACGGTCCGATCGGCATCCTGGTCAACAACGCCGGCATCCAATGCAGAGCGCCGATCGAAGAGCTGTCGCCGCAGGATTGGCAGCGGGTGATCGACATCAACCTGACCGGTCCGTTTTTGGTGTCGCAACGGGTGGCGCGCGACATGATTCCGCGCGGATCGGGCAAAATCATCAACATCTGTTCGATGGCCAGCGAAATCTGCCGGCAGACGACCGTCGCCTACTCCGCCAGCAAAGGGGGCGTCAAGCTCCTGACCAAGGCGTTGTGCGTCGACCTGGCGAAGTACGGCATCCAGGTCAACGGGATCGGTCCCGGATATTTCATTACGGAGATGACCCAGCCGCTGGCAGACCAGCCCGAATTCGATGCATGGCTGAAAGGCCGCACTCCCGCCGGGCGGTGGGGAAGACCCGACGAACTCATCGGCGCCGCACTGCTCCTGGCATCGGATGCGTCGGGCTTCATCAACGGCCAGATCATCTATGTGGACGGCGGAATGCTCTCCGTGATCTGACGGGTTTACGCGGCATTCCGACCGCCGCATCCCCCGGAGAAGAAGAAACGGCGCCGAAAAGGCGCCGTTTATTTATCCGCAGGATGCCGGACAGGAACCGTCAGCAGTATCGACGGACTCCCTCGGGAACCGTATCCGGATCGGCACTCAAAATAACGACGGCATCGACGCCGGACTTTCCGCTGAAGGCGTCCAGTTCCGCCAGAAATCCGGACAGTTCGTCCAGATCGTCGGTTCCGGACACCTTGATGATGCTGTCGATGTAGATGTGATCCAGGTCGTAATCCTTGGCATACAGGCCGCAGAGGAAACAAAGGAGCTCACGGTAGCCCTTGACCGGATAATCCGCGATATCCACCATGCGGATTTTGTAGTTGACTGAACTGTCGAGACGTCGGCCTTGCTCGACGCATACCACGTCGTTGTCCCGCGCTGCGTGCTCATTGAGTTCATCGACGAGTCTCGCCGTCTTGCCGCTCCCTTTGTTTCCCACAATGACCCTTATCATAGGCGAACCACCCCTTGCAGCGTATTTCCGGAACCGTCCGCCGGGAAGGCACCGGATCACTTTCATTCTATCCTACATGGACGGGTGAATGAATAGACAAAGCAGACAAATCTCCCCGGTGGATTTATGGCGCGGCGCGTCCCGCGGAATCGGGCTTCCGACTTGCGTGCACCGCAGGCAGATGGTATAATCCGCCTGTAGTTTTGAATGCCTTGGCAGAGAGTGGGGATTCCCCCACTTTTTCTACGTGAAGGATGTTCGGGAGGGCTGATGGACAATCGATCCGGGATCGCCCGTCAGGCGCAGGCGCTTGTCGAGGAGACACTGGCCGGCATGGGGCTGGACCTCGTGGATGTGGAGTACGTACGGGAGGGCGGCGCCTGGTATCTGCGGTTTTATATCGACAAGCGGGGCGGCGTGACGCTGGACGACTGTGCGGACGCCAGCCGCGCGATGGATCCGATGCTGGACGAGGGACTGGACATTCCCGGTTCCTACAACCTGGAGGTTTCGTCCCCGGGACTTGCAAGGCCGCTGCGCAAACCGGCCGATTTCGCCCGTCATATGGGAGAACCGGTGGAGGTTGCCCTGTACCGTGCCCGGGACGGTTCGAAGAAGCACGAAGGCATTCTGACCGGATATGCCGAAGACGGAACATTGACGATCCGTACGGCGGACGGGACGGAACAGGTGTTCAAGAAAGAAGAAACGGCCCGCGTCAAACGTGCCGTCCGGTTCTGAGAGACCGGGTGACGGAAACGGCGCGGGCCGCAGCCCGCTTGAGTTGATCCGTAAAGGAGAGGGAGCATGAACGCAGAGTTGATCGAAGCCATCCGGCTGCTGGAAAAAGAACGCGCCATCGATGCCGAGTTGTTGTTCGAGGCGATCGAGGAGGCGTTGGTTTCAGCGTACAAACGCGAGTTCGACGCGAAGACGACCGACAACATCCGGGCTGAAGTCGACCGGACATCCGGCGAAATGAAAGTCTTTCTGACCAAGACCGTCGTCGAAGCCGTGGACGATCCCAATGTCGAAATGTCGCTGGAGGAGGCGAAGGCCTACTCCGACGAGTTCGAACTGGGCGACGAGATGGAATACGAGCTGTCTCCGCAGGATTTCGGCCGTCTCGCGGCCCAGACGGCCAAGAACGTCATCAATCAAAAACTGTGCAATGCGGAACGGGAGCGGATCCAGAACGAATTCTCCAGCCGGATCGGCGAACTGGCCGTGGGCGTGGTGCAGCGGCGGGACCACCGTGAGGTGATCGTGGACATCGGACGTGCGGAGGCGGTGCTTCCCTACAACGAACAGGTCCGCTCCGACGGGTACAACTTCAATCAGCGCATGCGGTTCTACATTCTTCGTGTGGATGAGAAGAAAGGCCGCCCGATTGTCTATGTGTCCAGAAGCCACCCCCACCTGGTGCGGAAGCTGTTTGAAAACGAAGTGCCGGAGATCGCGTCCGGGGTCGTCGAGATCGTATCGATTTCCCGGGAAGCCGGATCCAGGACCAAGATGGCGGTCGCGTCGCGCGACGAGAACGTGGATCCCGTCGGCTCCTGCGTGGGGCAGCGCGGTCTGCGTGTCCAGGCCGTCATGGATGAGCTCATGGGCGAGAAGATCGACATCATCCAGTGGAGTTCCGAACTGGAGGTTTTCATCGCCAACAGCCTGAACCCCGCCAAGGTGCTCCGCGTCGACATCAACGAAGAAGAGAACACTGCGCGGGTCGTCGTACCGGACCACCAGCTGTCGCTGGCCATCGGGCGTGAAGGTCAGAATGCCCGTCTGGCTGCACGGCTGACCGGGTGGAAGATCGATATCAAGAGCGAGACACGGTTCCGCGAGATGCTGGAACAGGAGATCATGGCCCGTTTCACCGCCGCCACCGAATCGCTCGAGAACGAAGCCCAGGAGAAAGCGTCCGAGTCGGAGGATGCCGCGACGGAGAGCGGTGAAACGGTCGGCTGACCGTCCCGCGTGGAGGAGACCGTGCCGGTAAAGGCAGGGAAAAAAGACAAGAAGCCCCCCTTGCGGATGTGTGTCGCCTGCCAGACGATGCGGCCCAAAAAGGAACTTGTACGCATTGTCGCAAGCCAGGACGGAAGCGTGATGCTGGACAAGACCGGGCGCGCGGCGGGACGCGGGGCCTACTTGTGCCGGGATGCGGCCTGCCTCGCAAAGGCGGTCAAGGAGAAGCGGCTCGAGCGGGCGCTCAAAACCGCGATTCCGGTAGTGACCGCCGAGGCGCTGGGACGCGAGATCGCCGGCGGACCGGATGAAGGCTGACCGTGACAAAGCGCTCCGTATGCTGGGCATGGCGACCCGTGCGGGAAAAACCGCTTCCGGCGCCACCGCCTGCACGAAGGCGATCGAACGGGGAGACGCAAAGCTGGTGTTGATCGCGGAGGACGCCGCGGACGACACCAGGAGGAAAATAGAGCTGACGGCGCAAGAGTCCGATATCCCATGCCGCATCGCGGGCACCGGGGAACAGATCGGGCGGTATACGGGAAAGGAAAACAGGATGATGGCAGTCATCCTGGAAAAGGGATTCGCGGAGCGCATCCTGGAATTGCTGGATGATACGGACCGGTGACCCGGAACGCACATGATAAGTGGAGGATGGATCGTTTAAATGGCAAAAAAAGAGGAATCGGGTTCTGGACTTCGCGCGGGCTTCAGCAGATCGGACGACGCGGCTCCCCCTGTCAGGAAAGCCGCGGGCAAGGATGAGCCGAAGCCGGTGAAGATTCCGGTGGAAAAGGCGGATGAATCCGTCGTGCTCCCCCCGGTCCAGGCCCCTGCGGGAGAAGACCATCCGCAGGCCCCGACCATCACGATGCAGGGCGTATCCGGAAAAAAGATCACCGGGGTTGTGAAGGTCGTCAAAAAGACCGCTCCCAAACCCGGCCCGGAGGAGCAGGAGCCGGCGGCCCCTGCCGCCGAAGCCGTTCAGGAAGCCATGAAGCCGGCCCCCGCCGCGCCGGCGCCGGAGGAGTCCTCTCCGCCGATACCGGCTGCCGTGCCGCATCCGGAGCCGGAACCGGCTCCCGAGACAGTCCGGCCGTCCGTCGAGGTTCCCTCGGAGTCCGCACCGGCGGCCGAGCAGAAGCCGGAACCGCGGGAAGTGCCGCAAGTCGCGGTCTCCGAACCGACGAAGGATGCCGCGGCGCCGACACCCGAAGCTCCGGCCGAGACAGCCGCCTCCGCAGCGGCTGAACCGGTGGAACCCCAGTCCGCACCGACCGCACCCGCGACGCCTCCGCGTCCGCAGGGTCAGCCGGACGGGTACGCCCCGCGTCCGCAGGGACAGCCGGGCGGTTATGCCCCGCGTCCGCAGGGACAGCCGGGCGGATACGCCCCGCGTCCGCAGGGACAGCCGGGCGGGTATGCCCCGCGTCCGCAGGGACAGCCGGGCGGTTATGCCCCGCGTCCGCAGGGACAGCCGGGCGGGTATGCCCCGCGTCCGCAGGGACAGCCGGGCGGGTACGCTCCGCGTCCGCAGGGACAGCCGGGCGGGTACGCCCCGCGTCCGCAGGGACAGCCGGGCGGATACGCCCCGCGCCCGCAGGGACAGCCGGGCGGGTACGCCCCGCGTCCGCAGGGACAGCCG
>JAGOFF010000012.1 GCA_017997315.1 Clostridia bacterium | reverse complement strand
CTCCAGGAGAACAAAGAGATCTCCCGCAGGGAGACCCGGGAATCCGCCAAAGCGTCCATCGACACCCGCGACGTCTTCGTCCCCGCGCCGGCGTCGAAGACCGCGGTCTCCAGCCGGCCGGTCGAAGCCCGTTCCGAAACCGCGCTCGTCGACGGCAAGACTGTGAACGAGGATGTCGACAGACTGCTGCAGGAGAGCGAGCGCGCGTACAGCCAGCTGCGCGAGATCGTGCGGCAGATGCTGGAACGCCAGGGGCTGACGTTCAACGATCTCACCGATCCGTCCGCGATGGTCGAGGTCGACGAGGAGATCCGGCTCGAAGCCGCACGCATGATCGGCGAGGGCGGCGAATACAGTGTCGAGACGGTCAGCGACCGGATCGTCGACTTTGCCAAGGCGCTGTCCGGCGGGGACAAGAGCAAGCTCGACACCCTGCGGGAGGCGATCGACAAGGGATTCTCGGAGGCCGCCAAGGCTTGGGGCGGGGAACTCCCCGGGATCTCGAAAGAAACCTACAAAGCAGTCCAGGAAAAGCTGGACGACTGGATGAATGAAGAGTAGCCCGGGATCGCAGCCTGGCGCTTCCGGTATGAAAAGAGCCCCTTGCGGGCTCTTTTTTTATGCCTCAGGTGCCTCCCGGCGGTGTCCGGGATTGGTATGATGAAAGAAAAAAACGCCGCGGGAGCGGACGGAAACGGAGGAACGGAATGAACTACCAGGATATCCGGCGCACGATGAAGGTGGGTTTCATGGGATCGGACTATCGCCCGCCGGTTCCCATGCCCGATCCGGAAAAGGGCCGATGGCTCATCAGGGAGGCGGCCGCGATGGGTTGCGACTGTCTGCACTATTCTGTGGATTTTCCCGAGACGGAAGAGGAACTGTCCGCCATCCGCGCGCTGACCGACGAATACGGCGTCGAACTGGAGCTGCGGGGCGCGGAGATGGGCCGGCTGCGCAACGTGTTCGAGCTCACCGGTCCGGACGCGGCGCAGGCCCGCGCGGACATCGCGCAGCGCATCCGGATCATGAAGCGCCTGGGGAGCCGGATCCTGCGGCTCGGATACGGCTCGCTCCGGATCGAAAAAAGCCGGTTCGCTCCGGACGGACGCAAGCAGCTCGAGACGGTCGGGCGGAGCCTGCGGGAGGCCGCGAAGATCATGGAGGACAACGACGTGTACCTCGCGGTCGAGAACCACTGCGACTTCCTGGGATCCGAACTCGCCGCGATGTTCGAGTCCGTGGACTCCCCGCATGTCGGCTGCGCGCTCGACACCGCCAACGCCTACACGGTTTTCAACGATCCGGACACCGAGATCGTGCAGCTCGCCCCGTATGCGGTCACGACGCACATCAAGGACATGCTCGTCGTGCAGGAGGATGTGAAAGGACGCATCCCGTTCATGCCGGTCGGCGTCGCGGTCGGGGACGGATCGGTCGACATCCCGCGCGCGATCGAGACCCTGGTCCGCAAGGCGCGGCACCCCGAGGGACTCCACCTGGTGGTCGAGATGAGCTGGGTGCGGCATGATCCGGATGACACCCCGGAACAGCGCACGGAGAAAGTCAACGGCATGATCCGCCGCAGCGTGGCGTATCTGCAGGATTACATCGGCCGCGCCTGACGGCCGGACAGGAGGGAACCATCATGGGATATCAATCGATTCTGCGGACCATGAAAGTCGGGTTCATGGACTCCAATTATCCCCTCCCGGCCGGGATCCCGGAGGAGGACCGGCAGGAATGGATGCACCGTCATGCCGCCGAGACCGGCTGTGATTGCCTGCAGGTGCGGTATCCGTTCGAGTCGCACGACGCCGGAACCCTCGCCCGGTTCCAGGGCCTCCGGGACCGGTACGGCATGGAGTACGACATCCACGTGATGCTGCCCGTCTTTGCGGTCAACGGACCGGACGGCGCGCACATCGCCGCTGAGCTGCGGCGCCGGTGCCGGATCGTGCGGGAACTCGACATGGACATGCTGCGGACGGGCTATGGCGGGCTGCGGATCGAATCGAGCCGGTTCCTGCGTCCGCGGGAGGCCGCCGAGGCGCAGAAGCGGGACTATGTCGCGGCGCTGAAGACCTGCGCCCGGATCCTGGAGGACGAGGGGATCTACCTCGCGGTCGAGAACCATATCGACTTTACCGGCCGGGAACAGGCCTCGATGTTTGAAGAGGTGGACTCCCCGTTTGTCGGGTGCGCGATGGACACCGCGAACGGGATCCCGGTGTTCTCCGACACGGACGACGACATCGACGCGCTTGCGCCGTATACGTTCACGACGCACATCAAGGACTACCGGATCGTCCAGGAGGTGATTCCGGGACGCATCCCGTTCATGGCGACCTCCTGCGCGCCCGGGGACGGAATCGTGGACATCCCGCGCGCGGTGCACCGGTTCGCGCGGTTCAGCCCGTTCCGGCGGGGACTCCACCTCATCGTCGAATCCTCCACCTCGGCGCCCGAACTGGGAGACATCCCCGCGGAGAGGCGCAACGAGCTCGCGCGCGAACGGATCGACCGGGGAACGGCGTTCCTGCGGCGGCTGCGCGAAGGGACGGCGGAACCGGAGGTGTAGACCCGGTCCGGCGTTATCCTTGTAACGGACGGGCGGCCTTTCAGCCGCCCGTTACGTTTTCCATCAGTCCAGGATGAATCCGCCCCACTCCACCAGCGTGAATCCGTCGCGCGGGATGGGATCGATGGCCGGCTCGGCGGGAGCCGTCCCGCCGTCCCAGGGCTCGAACGCGAACCACAGCCGGAACACGCTCTCCGGGGCGGGCGACACCGTGACCGGCATCGCGGCGTCCACCCTCGCGGTGCCCTGCGGGATCATCCGGTAATCCATGCCCGGTTCCAGCCGGGACACCCAGAAGTCGATGAAATCCTCGGTCTCACGCGCATTGAATCCATACGCGCCCAGCACGGTCCGGAAGACGGATTCGCGTTCCGCAGCCGGAACCAGCCAGCCCTGATCGTACGAAAAGAGCGCCGGATCGGTCTCGGACTCGTAGAACAGATACCCGTACTCCCGTCCGTCCGCGTCCGTCTGCGTACCGTCCGGTTCGGCCGTCACGGTCCAGATTCCCGTATAGTCCGGGATCGTCACGGTCAGCAGCGCGGGCAGCCCGAACGTGACCGTCACCTCCTGCGAGGACTCCGGATACAGGTAGATATTGGGCTTGTACACCCCGGTCCCGTAGGGCGGACGGCCGTGCAGGTTGGCGTTTTCCGTATCGTTGTAGATCCCGAACCAGTACCGCAGGAACGCCTGGTAGGCGAGATCGTTGACCCAGTCGGTCGTGGTGTCCAGCCCGTACAGCACAAAGTTGTCCTGCTGGTTTGCCCAGCCGGAGAACGTCTCGCCGCCGACGACTTCCTTGAGCACGCCGCCGCCGAGCGCGAGCGGTTTCGCGTGCGGGACCTTGAACAGGTCGAGTGTGCTCGAGATGATGCTGAAGCCTCGGAGCGTGCGGTCCAGCAGCGCCAGGGAGGAGTGGTTGTGCTTGGACGGATCGTTGTAGGTCGAGCAGTCCCGGTAGATCGAGTAGATGCTGTATCCGGTGCTTCCCAGCTTGATGGCGTTCGCGGAGGATCCGGCCTTGGTGGCGGCGTCCTGCGCCTTCTGCCAGCGCCAGAAAGCCTTGTCCTTCCCGCTGGTGTTGAACGCGCGTTCGTAGGTTTTGGCGGTTGCGTTGTAGGAGTCCCGGATCGCGGTGTACTTGTCCTCGAAATGTCCCGCGACGGTGTCGACGACCGCTCCGGTTCCGCCGCTCGTCGTGGTGCCGAACAGGTCGGTCGCGAGGTTTCCGGTTCCCTCCTGGTTCTGCGGCCTGGCCGGCGGCTCGGCAGCCCGGATGACCGGTGGCGTCCTGCGGGGCGCGGAGAGGTAGTACAGTCCGTCCCGGCCGGGTCCGGAGGTGGCCGTCACCGGGGTTGCGGTGCCGAATCCCGCGGTCGTGAAAGCCAAAACCAGCAGGAGAATCAACGCTTTCCGTTTCATTTCGCACCGCCTTCCGCCTGTTCGCGATACCAGGCGACATAGCCTGCGCGCTTCCGGTCCAGACCGAGTTCCAGCGCTTCGTTGAAGTACACGTCGGCTTCATCGGGATAGCCCTGCTCGTAGCGTGCGACGCCCAGATAGTATAGGGGCACCGGATTTTGCGGCATCTGCTCGGCGGCGCGGAGCAGGAAGTACTCCGCAACCGGGTAATTTTTCACACAGACGGCCTGCGCGCCCGCCTGCAGCTGCATTTCGCCCCACATCGGCCAGGTTCTCGCCCCGTCGACGTAGACGGCCAGGGCCTCGTCGTATTGCTGCTGGAGCATGTGGATCTGGCCCAGGGTCGCGAAGTACGGCTCCTGCCGCTTGTCGGACAGGGTGTTCAGCGCGTCGGACGCTTTCAGGTACTCCTTTTTGCCGATCGCGGCACGGGCTTCCATCAGGAGGACCGCATCCGTCGCACCGTACCGCTCGCGGAGACCCGCGAGCGCTTCGCCGGCCTGGATGGACTCCCCCTGCGCGAGGTGGCGCTCGATCCGGGCCACCTCGTCCCCGTATGCGAGGTAGCCGCCTTCGACCGGGCGCATCCCGCACCAGAACCCGACGGCGACCAGCACGACGGCCCCCGTCAGGGCGATCGGACGGAGCAGGGATGGCTTGACCCTTGACGCAAACAACAGCCGGAATCCCAGCAGCCCGAGCGCCAGCAAGGCCGTCAGCACGCTCCAGAAAACCTGGCCGCGGAAGAAGGCGACGTTGGCGACGGCGGCGGTAAAGAACACTCCGAACAGGATGTTCAGCATCTCAATTCCCTCCTTTGACCAGCGGCTCGAGCTTTCCCATCAGGTTCCTGGCATGGATGGAAACGCCGAACACGTCGTAGGCATGGTCGCTGGCCGGCAGATACTGCAGCACCTTCTGGCAGGCGGCGTAGGCCGCGTCGTACTGCTGGATCCGGTCATACAGGGTGGCGAGCGCGTACCAGGCGGTGGGTTGCTCGTCGTCGAGTGCCAGTGAAGCCTTGAGGGTCTCCTCCGCCTCGTCGTCTTTCTGGAGTTCGTGGAGGAGCGCGCCTTTCATGTACAGCGCCCGCGACAGGTCCGGATGCTTTTTCAGGATGCCGTCGAGCAGCTCCACCGCCTGGGTCCGGCTGTCGTTCTCGTTGCGGGACCACAGGTGCGCGGCGGTCAGGTAATCGTTCAGGAAGGGGTTGCCCTGGAGAAGCGCCGTCTCCTCTTCGGTCATGCTGCCGAAGAACGCTGTGGTGTAGCCGCCCTGCGAATCCGATATCGTGCACCGCAGCAGGTAGGGGTACAGCAGGCTTTCCGTTTCCAGCGGATTCTCCGCGGTTTCCGTCAGCTCCGCCAGCCGGATGGCGTACCGGAGAGAATCGGTGCGCTGTCCGGTCTGCAGCGAGCAGATCGCGGCGAGATACAGGGTCTGCGGGTTGTCCGGATCCTTTTCCAGCAGCGCCGCGGAGGTTTCCAGGCACTCGTCGTACTGCTTGAGCGAGAACAGGCAGCTGGCGCGGAGCGTGTCCAGCGTCGCGTCGCGGTACGGGTTGTCCGACAGCAGGTCCGCGCACTTGCGGAGTTCGCCGCAGCTCACCAGCGCCCGCGCCACGGCCTGCTTGGTGCGGAGAATCTCCTCCTCGGGCGTGTCTTTGCCCGCCTGCTCCATGTACAGGTCGTGGTACCGGATGGCGGCCTCTCCGGTCCGGACGTAATGGGACGCCCCGTCGATCAGGTAGCTGGCGCCGCAGGACATCGCGAGATACTGGAATCCGATCCGGTCGGGATACGCCTCGGCCAGCGCGAGCGCTTCCTCGACAATCGCGGGATTCACGCCCCCTTCGGCGCCGAGCCGGGCGACCAGCGCATAATGCCTGCCGTCCGTCAGACGTTCCTCCAGCCGGTCCAGCTCCTTGACCAGCGGATCCGGGCGGGAAGCCAGCCGTTCCGGGAGAACGGCCGTCTGGACATGGTATCCGTGCAGAATGCAGCTCCGCAGCAGCTCGGCATGCCGGAGACGCTGGGTTTCGTCGGGATTCTCCAGACGATCGTATGCGGAGAGCAGGGCGACCTCCCACTCGGGCGGACGGGAGCGGCCCAGAAAGCCGGCTTCGAGTTCGCCCAGCGGATTGCCGCCGACGAGGGCGGCCAGCAGCCGGATCTGGTCGTCCGACGGGGCGAGCGCGACCGCGCGGTCCAGCAGGCTGCGGTCGGACTGCGCCGCGCCCCGCCAGGCCAGCAGCCGCGCGGCCGCCAGATTGTTGTAGTAGGCAGCGGTCGCCGGATCCCCGTCGGCCGCTGCCAGATCCTGGTACAGGAGGATGTTTTCGATGTCACGCCGGACCGCCTTGACCGGGGATACAGTCTGGGTGAGCAGCCCGGCCGTCAGGGAGAGCAGGAGCACGGCCATTGCGGCCGCCGGGGCCAGATGACGGCGGAGGAACGGAACGCGCGCCGCGGGGACGGGGATTCCGTCCGCGGCCGCAGCGCCGTCAGGGAGCGGCCCGCGCTGCCGGAGCGCATGCTGGAACAGGAATCCGACCAGAGGCAGGAGGAGCGTCCATTGTGCCGACACCGCGAGTACCGCTGCGGAGATCCGGCTCAGGAAGGATACGGACAGCCCGGGCCACGACTCGACGACCCGGTTGTGCAGCATCGGAAGCAGGAACAGCGCGGCCGCGGCGGCCACGGATGCCGGTACTGCCAGGCCGGGTTTGCGGATCCAGTATCGGAATGACAAACGGAAAGGAGTGTCGTGACGGGGGGCGGCCTGGACGCAAAGCAGCCAGAATCCCAACGCTGCGAGGATTCCGCCCGCGAGGAGGGCGGCCACGCCCATCAGGAGCAGGTACAGCCGTCCCGATCCCCCGACGGCGAGGCGCGAACCGAACGCCGCGAGCAGCGGGTACAGAACGCCGGTCGCGGCCGCGGCGGCAAGCAGGCCGGATCCACCCCGCAGGAAGACCTGCACGGTCTCACGGACCGCGCTTCCGCCGGGATGCCCCCCCAGCGACCGGACCGCCGGCACGAAGCACAGCCACGCCGCGATCCAGCCGACCGCCTCCGCAAGGACCACGGTCGAGGGGGCGATCGCGTGCCCTGCCGTGAGCATCGCGAAAGAGCGGATCGCGAAGGGAAGGACCGCGGCGCACAACAGTGCGGCTCCGATCCAGCCCCCCGCCTTGTGTGTGTAGAAGCGGAAGAGCGACGAGAAAAATTGACGCATGGGATATCCTCCGTCGAACGGGCGAACCACTCACGACGGATTGTAGCAAGCCGGGACAGCCGGGGAGTTGCGAAGCCGTTACGCCGACTTCACGTTTTTATGGCACACATTCCATCCGCCGACGATCCGGTCGCGGGTTCGCCGTCCGTCAGCCTTCCAGCGCCCGGCGCACCTGCCGCCCCGCCTCCCCGGCGGCCGCGGTCTCCATTTCGGGATCGAGTACGACATACAGCGTGCGCCGCAGCCGATCCAGCGTCACCGGGCACATGTCGAGGGTGTAGGGGACCGGCATGTCGCGGAACGGGTTCCGAAGGGGATGCGCAGCGCCGCGCTGCTCCAGCACCGCCTCCCAGTGGATGTACACATGGCGTTCCGAGCGGAACGGGCACTCCAGCCCCAGCGGGAATCCCCCGGCCTTGAGCCGGGCGATCGCGTCGTCCACCCGCTCCGGGGAGTCCGCCAGGATGCCCAGCTTGATCCCGCAGTCCCCGTCCGGATCGTTCATGGGGCTCAGGCGCCAGCCCGGGCCTTCACCGACCGCCGCGGCCATCGCCGCCTTGCATCGGCGCAGGTCGGCGAGGATGCCGTCGAGCCGTCCGAGCTGCACGTTGAGGATGGCGGACAGCACCTCGGAGATCCGGATCGAGATCCCCGCGAACAGCGGTACGGGCGTCTGCTGCCCGGGTGAAAAGAAGCACACCCCGCTGTCGTGGTAGATCCGCGCCCGCTCGTACAGCAGCGGGTCGCGCGTCAGGACCGCGCCGCCCTCCCCGCAGGAGAGGATCTTGTAGTGGTTGAACGAGAACGCCCCCATGTCCCCGATCGTGCCCAACCGGCGTCCCCGGTACGATCCGCCGACCGCCTGGCAGGCATCCTCGAGCACACGCAGCCCGTGCGCTTCGGCGACCGGGAGGATCCGGTCCATGTCGCATGGGTGGCCGTTGATGTGGACCGGGATGACCGCGCGGCTGCGCGGGGTGATCTTGCGTGCCAGGTCGTCGGGATCCATCGTCAGCGTCTCGTCGGTCTCGACGAGGATGGGGACCGCGCCGACGGCCAGCGGGGCGGCCGCGGTCGAGATGTAGGTGTAGGCCGGCACGAGCACCTCGTCCCCGGGCCCGATCCCGAGCGCGGTGAGCCCGGCCATGAGCGCGCCGGTCCCGCTCGCCAGCGCCAGCGCGAAGCCGGTGTCCATCTTCTCCGCGAGCGCGTGTTCGAACCGTTCCGTCTGGCTGTCGCGCAGATACCGCCAGGTGCGTTTCCCCAGCAATGCCTCGCGGACCGCCTGGACTTCTTCCTCACCGATCCGGTACATGGTGTCACCCCGTCTTTCCGGAATTTTCGCCTTCATTTATGATTATGGAAAACCACGCGCGTAAAAACCAGCCCCGGCGGAATCCGGGCGGGGCGATCCGGCCGGATTCCGATGCCGCCGAAAGGAAGAAAACCCATGTATATCGACCAGCCGTTCACCGTCCGGTCCCTGACGCTCCGCAACCGCATCGTCATGCCCCCGATGTGCATGTTTTCCAGCGACGGCACCGGGCGGGTCCGGGACTTCCACCGGCTGCACTACGGCGCGCGCGCCGTCGGGGGCGCCGGGCTCGTCATCGAGGAGGCCACCGCAGTGTCGCGCGAGGGCCGCATCTCGGACGCGGACCTCGGGATCTGGGAGGACGGGCAGATCGACGGGCTGCGGGAGCTTGCCCGGCTGATCCATGCCGGCGGAGCGGCCGCCGGGATCCAGCTCGCCCACGCGGGCCGCAAGTGCGGCTCCGGGGACGATCCGATCCTCGCCCCGTCCGCCATCCCGTTTGACGACAAGAGCCGCATGCCCCGGGAGATGGATGCGGCCGACATCGCCGGGGTGGTCTCGGCGTTCCGGGACGGTGCGGCGCGGGCGCTCGCCGCGGGTTTCGACCTGATCGAGATCCACGCGGCGCACGGATACCTGCTGCACGAGTTCCTGTCCCCGCTGTCGAACCGGAGGACGGACGGTTACGGAGGGGATACGGACGGCCGCGTCCGCCTCCTGCTCGAGGTGCTGGACGCCGTCCGTACGGTCTGGCCGGAAGACCGGCCGCTTGAGGTCCGGCTGTCCGCGTCGGACTATCTGGAGGGCGGACTGGACATCGCGGAGACGATCCGGATCGTCGACCGGACCCGGTCCCGCGCCGACCTTTTCCATATCAGCAGCGGCGGGATCCTGCCCGCTCCGATCCGCACGTTCCCCGGGTACCAGACCGTGTTTTCCGGAGCGGTGCGCGCGTCCTGCGGGGTCCCGACCATCGCGGTCGGGCTCATCACCTCGTTCGAGCAGGCGGAGGAGACGATCGCGCAGGGACGCGCGGACCTGGTCGCGCTGGGGCGCGAACTGCTGCGCGATCCCTACTGGCCGCTCCGGCAGAAGCTCGCGCACCCGGAACTCGCGATCGAGACGCCCAAGCCCTACGGCCGGGGATTCCACATCGGGTGACGCGGATCCGGTTCCACGTCCCTACACGTACCACTGCGCCTGCGCCCGGTACATCCGGGCGTACAGCCCGTCCCGGAGCAGAAGTTCCTCGTGCGTGCCCTGCTCGGTCAACCGGCCCCCGTCCATGACCAGGATGCGGTCCGCGATCCGCGCGGCGCCCAGCCGGTGGGTCACCAGCACCGCGGTCTTGTCGCGCGAGAGTTCGGAGAACTTGCGGTAGACCGCGGTTTCCTCGAGCGGATCGATCGCGGCGGTGGGCTCGTCCAGCACGATCATGTCGTGCGCCCGGTAGAAGCCCCGCGCGATCGCGATCCGCTGCCACTGCCCCCCGGACAGGTCGACACCGTCGAACTCCCTGGACAGCATGGTCTCCAGCCCGTCCGGAAAGCTGCCGGCATCCCCGGAGTCCACCTCGGCCTTGGCGAGCGCGGCGTCCATCGCCACCGGCCCGTCGGTCCGCCCGACGTCGCTGATCCCGACGTTGTCCGTCAGGGTCATCTTGTAGCGCTGATACTTCTGGAACACGCCCGAGATCCCCCGGTAGACCGAACCTGCGGAGACGTCCCGGGTGTCCGCGCCGTCCAGCCGGACCGTTCCGGACGTCGGCAGGAACAACCCGGTCATCAGGCGCACGAGGGTGGTCTTGCCCGCCCCGTTCTCGCCCACGACCGCGACGGTTTCTCCCGGCCGGACCGTGAGGGACACCCCGCGGACCGCGTCCTCCTCCTTGCCGGGATACCGGAACGCCACGTCCTCCAGCCGGACCTCCCGAGCGCGGATCTCCGTCTCGCGTCCGGTCCGCTCCGGGAGATCGAGGAAATTCACGAAATTGTGCACCGTCCCCAGGTCCTTGGTCATCTGCCCGATATGCCGGCAGACGATCTCCTCCATGACGTTGAACAGCATTCCGACCGAACCGAACACCGCGGCGAACGCCCCGACGCTGATCCGTCCGCGGAGCAGTCCGTCGACCAGGAGGTACAGGATCCCCGCGTATCCCGCCAGGGTCACGAACCGCATCCCGAGTTCGATGAGGTTGGTCCGCAACTCCGCGCGCCCCTTCTTGCGGTTGAGCAGGAGGACCGCGGCGTCATACAGCGTGATGAAGAAGTGGAAGGCCCCCAGCAGCCGGGTCTCCTTGAAGAACTCCCGGTCGCAGACCGCTTTCTCATAATGCTCCGCCTCGCGACGGATCGGGGCGGTCATGTCCTCGAGATCCGCGAACACCCGGGTCCGCAGGAGCTGCGTGAGCAGCACCGGGACGAACACCAGCGGGATGGTCAGCAGCAGGACGGGTTCCAGTGAAAACAGGTAGACGCCCATGAAAATGAAGTAGGGGATATAGAACGTGAAGACGATGATCGTGACCATGACCATCGGCGCGCTGCTGTTCATGCCCGCCTCCGCCTTCTCGATGTCGTCCAGCAGCGCGGGGTCCTCGAAACAGACCGGATCGATCCGCGCGGTCTTGCTGTGGATCCGGCGCCCCAGCCGGCCGACACACAGGATGCCGGTCTCGTTGGCCCAGAAGTTCGCGGTTCCGTTGAGCACCTGCTGCGCCAGCACGACTCCCGCCAGCAGCCCGAGCATCCCGGCGGCAAATCCCGCGGTCGCGGCGCCGGCCGCTGCTCGGGTGACCGCATCGAAAAACCACTGCGTCGCCAGCGTGCCCATCCCCCAGGACAGCCCGTGCACCAGCATGAGCGCGTTGAGTCCGATGAACCAGGAGGGGCAGGCTTGGTAAAAAAGCGGCAGCAGCCGGCGGAACACAGGCAGAAAGCGGACCTTGGGTTTCGCCCCGGCGGTTTTCATTGGTACCAGCTCCTTTGCGATTCGAACATCTCCGCATACAACCCGCCGCGCTCCATCAGCTCGGCATGGGAACCCCGCTCCGCGAGACGGCCGGCGTCGATGACCAGGATTTCGTCCGCGAGCGTTGCGGACCCGAGGCGGTGCGAGATGAAGAACGTCGTCCTCCCCGCGCTCATCCGCCCGTACTCCTCATAGATGCGGCTCTCCGAGATCGGGTCCAGCGACGCGGTGGGTTCGTCGAGGATCCGGACCGGGGCGGGACCGGCCATCGCGCGCGCCATCGCGACGCGCTGCCACTCCCCGCCGGACAGATCCTGTCCGTCCGTGCGGATCTTGCCCAGCGGCGTGTCCCACCCCTGCGGCAGCCTGCGTTCGGTCCCTTCGAGCCCGGCGTCGTGCAGCACCTCGCGCAGCCGTTCCTCCCCGGTACGGTGTGCCCCTCCGACCGCGATATTGTCATGCAGCGGGACCCCGTACCGCGCGAAGTCCTGGAACACCACCGAGAAGTACGCCTTGCGCTCCGGCTCGGTATAGGTGCGGAGCTCCCGGCCGTCGAGCAGGATCTCCCCGCCGTACTCCGGATACAGCCCGGTGAGCAGTTTGGTGACCGTGGTCTTGCCCGCGCCGTTGACTCCGACAAGCGCGTAGTGCCGGCCCGCCTCCGCGGAGAAGCTCAGCCCGTCCAGAATCCGCCGCTCCGTCCCGGGATAGGCGAACGTGACATCGCGGAATTCCAGCGACCGGAACGCGGGCGGGGGGCCCGGAAGCTCGAGCGCGTCCGGGGTTTCCTCGAGCGCCGCGAATGTGGTGAGGTCCCGGAGGTATTCCCGGCTCTTGCTCAGCTGCTTGGTCTGGTTGACCAGGTTCCAGCTGATGGACTGCACCAGCCCGAACACCGCGTTGACGATTGCAAAGTAGAGTCCCAGCGACAGACGTCCATTGACGACCGGCGCCAGCAGCACTCCCGCGACCGCCACCGAGAGCAGCGCGACCAGGATCCCGCTGCCCTTCATCCGGACGAACCACCGGGCGTTGACCCGGAGCTCGATCTTGCGTGCCCGCTCGTATTCCGCGTGCCACCGTTCGTCCATATGATCGGTGTAGCCGAACAGGCTGCGCTCCTCGACGTTCTCCCGGTCCTTGAGTACGGTCGCGAGGTATCGGGTCCCTCGTTTCATACGGGCGGTTTCCTTCTCCGCGTCGTAACCCGCGCGCCCCGCACGGGCCGAGAGTGCAAGCAGCGGAACCGAGATCCCGATGATCGCGATCGCGGCCCACCACACCCGCGCAAACAGGATCGCCAGCAGTCCGCCGACGGTCAGGAGCGTAGAGGCGAGTCCGAACAGGTCGTTGACACCTTCCCCGATCTTTTGCTCGGGTTTGTCGGACACCCGCGAGATGAGGTCCCAGGTCTCCGGGTTCTCGATGTGCCGGTACATCATTCTGGCCCGTTTCGCGATGAACGCGGAACGCAGTCCGGCATACAGTTTGAGTTCGGCGCGGGAGATCGCCAACCGGTTGAGCTGGTCGGGGATCCAGGAAAAGCCGACCAGCGCGGCCACCGCCAGAGCCGGCGCGTACACTGCGGGCAGCGCCGCCCGGCCGCCCGCCACGGCCAGCGCGGTGTCGATGAAGGCCGCGACCGCCAGCACCTGGAGCGAGGGCACCGCGCTGCGCGCCAGCATGCTCGCGGCCAGGTACGTCATGGGGAGCGGCGCAGTCCGGAACGGGATCCGGAGCAGGTCGAACAGGGTGTAGGTACGCGCGCGGAGCTGCATGATAACCTCCGGGGATCCGTCATGGGGAAAGGCGGTCATGGAGGAAGACGCAGAGCGGGCGGGAACTGTCCACGGTGGGTGCCCAGAACCGGCCGGCCACTCGGATGTGACATTCGTTACAGAGCGTGGAGACGGACTTGGTTAAGATTATGCCATAGAAAGATCCTCTGCATTATTAACACGACGGAGGTGATCCTGATGATAAAAATAAAGAAGATGGTCGAGGCGGTTCTCCGCCTGGTCGATGTGAATCCGCTCTATATCCGGTACGACTCCAGCCAGTTCGACCGGTATTTTTAGCCGGTGAAGCCGGATCCGCATCAGGAGCCGCATATATGCAGGCCGCGGCCCGGGCGTACAGCCCGGACCGCGGCTTTTGTCATGGGCGGTCTCCGGGGTGGACACCATGGCATTGGGATCACCCCCTTCGACTGCGCCTCACAACCGTCATTCCCTCCGGTACCAGCCCGGCGGTTCCGTCCGGTACCGGACGGCTACATCTCCATGTACAGTCCATCCGCATCCTTCCGGATGAAACCCGTACGCGGAGAGGATCTTGTCCCGGATTTACGCTCCGGATCACCGGAGGCCCGCCTCTTCGGCTCGGGCGGGAGCAGCATGCAGATTACGCTCGCGTGCGTCGTGAACAGGACCTGCGCGAACGCCTCCCGGTGGAACGTCCCATGGATCCGGCCCGCACTGCTGGTCCCGCGCGCGACCGTGTCCGGGCTGTTCGCCACATAGGCGACCCGGCCGATGTACGGCATTTCGGCCGAGATGGCTTCGGCATCGTAGGGATTCTCCGGCTCCTTGACCAGCCGGACGATCGCGCCGGGCTCAAACGGCTTCCGGTCGTAGCAGTGTTTGAATCCGGTGAGAGTGATGAAAAAGGCTTTGCGCATCCGGATCACCTCCCGAAATCAAGCATACGGGTTTCACCGCGTCATATTCCGGACAGTCCAACCCGGGAACGCCTGCAGTCAAGGCTTTCAAGGAACGTATGTTCGTGGGCGCCCTGCTGCAACCGCCTTTGACCCCATCTCCCGCGGACCGGGGAGTTCCGGTACAATGGAAGTGCACCTTGGATTGACACGCCGGCAATGCCCGGCCTACCGCGGGAGGGATGAACCATGTTCTGTCCGAAATGCGGCCATGTCCTCGAAGGAAGTGCGAGTTTTTGTGAACATTGCGGCAACGCGGTCTCCGGCGGATTCGCCGGACCTCCGCCCGTCCACCCCGGGCTGCACGTCGTCCCGCCCTCGGCTCCGCCGGACGCTCCCGCCGCTCCCCCGACCCCGCGGGATCTGCCTCCCGCGCAGCCTCTCCCGCCGCCGTATGCGGCGCCCGTATACACGGGCACACCTCCTGTCCCGCCCCCGAAAAAGAAACGCAGGACCGGCTGCCTGATCCTGGTCCTGGTCGCGGTCGCCGTCCTCGGCGCCGCGGTCTGGTTCGCGCTCTCGCTGTTCGGCGTACTCAAACCGCGCGACCTCGGCGTGCGGTACACGCCCAAGGACGTCCAAAGCGCGATGGACAAGATCGGGACCGAGGTCACGTTCGAGGGCAAGTCCGGGGACGCGTTGGCCGCGCTGTCCAAGGACTACAAGAAGAGCGGGGAAAAGCTGGCGGTCGAGGACTACGTCTGGACCCACTCCGACTATCAGGAGAAGTCCTTCACGCTCACGTCCGCGGAGGCGACCGCGCTCCTCAACGAGATCGCCCCGGCGTTCTGGTGGTTCGAGGACCAGCAGATCCGGGTGCTGCCGGGCGGCCGGATCGAGGCGTCGGGCACCGGACTGCTGGAAAAGGCGCTGGACGACCTGTACCCGGAGCTGCGGGAGGAGGTCCCGTTCCCGGTGTTTGAGAAGGTCAACCTCTACGCGCGCGGCGAGATCTCGATCACCGAAAACCGATTGGAGCTCGATGCGGACGAATTCCGGACCGGCCCGATCGAGGGTGTGTCGGCGGACAAGCTCAACGAAAACGCGGATCTGTTCGAGGCGTTGTACACTTCGGTGCCCGGGCTGGTCATCCACTCGCTCGAGGTCACGCAGGACGGACAGATCGCGGTCAGTGCCCTGATCCCGCAGAAAACCGAAATCACGAGGAAGTGACGCATGCGTGAGATGACCGTCCTCGGGCGGAAGGAGCGGATCCCGCCTTTTCCGCACCCGAAAGACTACGCCTACCGCTGCCGGCAGTTTTTCCGCGCCCGGTCGCTGCCCGAATTCGCCGCGATGGCACGGTTCCAGATGGTCCGCGAGACCTGGCTCGCCTGGCGGCACAAGACCGGGACCGCACGCGAACTGCTGATCGATCCCACCAACGCCTGCAACATCCGGTGCAAAGGCTGCTGGGCGAACGAATACGACGCGCGCGGCAGCCTGTCGTACGAGGACCTGGACCGGGTCTGCACCGAGGCCCGCCGGCTCGGCACGCTCGATATCCTGCTGACCGGGGGGGAGCCCCTGCTCCGCAAGGACGATATTCTCCGGCTGGCCGCACGGCACCGCAAACTGTTTTTCGGCGCGTTCACCAACGGAACGCTGGTCGACGACGCGTTTGCGGTATCGGCCGCGGACCTTGGGAACCTCTCGGTGTTCATCAGCATCGAGGGATTCCGGGAGGACAACGATTTCCGGCGGGGCGAGGGGACCTTTGACAAGGCGGTCGAGGCGATGCGGCGACTCCGGGAGCAGGGGGTCGCGTTCGGATTCTCGCTTTGCTACCACAAGAAAAACTGGCGCGCGGTGACCGACGACCGGTTCCTGGACTTCCTTCGGGAACAGGGCGCCTGGCTCGGGTGGGCGTTCGGATACCGGCCGGTCGGGCGGAGCGCGGACATGGGCTTGTGCCTGTCCGCCGCGGAACGCGAGGAAGCCCGCGCGCGGATCGACGACTACTGCCGGCGCCGGGACTTTACGGTCATCGATCTGTTCAACAGCGGGCACAAGGCCTACGGCTGCGTCGCCGCGGGGAGCGGGTACATCCACATCAACGCCGCGGGGGATGTGGAACCCTGCGCATTCTGCCACTACTCGGACGCCAACATCCACGACATGCCCCTGGCGGACGCGCTTCGCTCCCCGTTCTTCCGGGCGTTCCGGAGCGCGCAGCCCTTCTCGGAGAATCCGCTGCGGCCCTGCCCGATGGTCGACGTCCCGGACGCGATCGTCGAACTGTGCAAGCGCACCGGCGCGCGTTCGACCCACGCCGCGGATCCGGAGTCCGCGCAGGCGTTCGCGGACAAGATCCGGCCCCTGGCGGACGAGTGGGCGAAGTGGGCGGACCGGGAAAGAACCCGCCTGCCCGCCGCGGACCTGCGACGGTTCCGCTTCCTGCGCGGATATCTCGCGTGGAAGTCCCGGCTGGCGGGGGACCGGCCGGGCGGTCATGAAGGGTCGGACGCGACGGACGTCGTACGGGAGGTGGAGGACGATGCCGAAGCCACTCCATGAAATGAGCAATGAGGAGCTTTGGCAGCTGTTCCCGATCCTCCTCGCAAAGCACGACCCCGCCTGGGCGGAACGGTATGACGCGGAGGCGGCGCGGATCGCGGCCGCGCTCGGTGCGGACCGGATCGTGCGGATCACGCACATCGGGAGCACCTCGGTCACCAGGCTGACCGCCAAGCCGACGATCGACATCCTGCTTGAAGTGGGGGAGGATACGGACACCGCGGCGCTGGACCGGGCGATGGAAGACGCAGGGTACCGATGCAATCCGAAGCCGGGGAACCCCGCCCCGCACCGGATGTACCTCAAGGGATATACGCCCGAGGGATTCCAGGGCCAGGTGTTCCATGTGCATGTGCGGTATCCGGGGGATTGGGACGAACTGTATTTCCGGGATTGGCTCCGGACGCATCCGGAAGTCGCGGATGCGTACGCCGCGCTCAAGGAGGAGCTCCGGCGGACGTTCGAACACGACCGGGACGCGTACACGGAAGCCAAGACCGGTTTTATCCGCAGGGAGACCGCGCGGGCGCGCGCGGAATACGGTCCGAGATACCGGCCGGCCGGGACGGACCCGGCACATCCGCAATCGGGAGAAGTGAAAGGTGACGATCATGGAAAACCTGTATCCGTATGAGTTCTGGTTTCTGGCGGGGTCGCAGGACCTCTACGGCCCCGAGACCCTCGCGCAGGTCGAGGCCGACTGCCGTGCGATGGTCGAGGGGCTCAACGCGACCGGCGCGCTCCCGTGCCCGCTGGTGCTGCGCCCGGTGATGAAGTCACCCGGGGAGATCACCCGGGCGGTGCTGGACGCCAACCACGACGACCGGTGCGCCGGGGTGGTAGCGTTCATGCACACGTTCAGCCCCTCCAAGATGTGGATCGCGGGGCTGGAGCGGCTGGACAAGCCGTACTGCCACCTCCACACCCAGTTCAACCGCGGGATCCCGGACCTCGGGATCGACATGGACTACATGAACCTGCACCAGTCCGCGCACGGGGACCGGGAGCACGGATTTATCGGGGCGCGTCTGCGGCTCCCGCGCAAGATCATCGCCGGCCATTGGGAGGACCCGCGGGTCGCCCGCCGGATGGGGGAGTGGATGCGGGTCGCCGCCGGAGTCCTGGCGGGCCGCAGTCTCCGGGTCATGCGGTTCGGGGACAACATGCGCGAGGTCGCGGTCACCGAGGGCGACAAGGTCGAAGCACAGATCCGGCTGGGCTGGCAGGTGAACACCTGGCCGGCCGGGCTGCTCGCGGAGCGGGTCGGGGCGATCGGATCGACCGAGACTGACCGTCTGCTGGACGAATACGCTCAACGCTACGAGATCGCGACGGAAGACCTGGACAGCGTGCGCTACCAGGCGCGTCTCGAACTCGCAATGGGGCGGCTGCTGGAGGAAAAGGGGTGCGGGGCGTTCTCGGACACGTTCGAGGACCTGTACGGCCTGCGGCAGCTCCCGGGCTTGGCGACGCAACGGCTCATGGAAAAAGGGATCGGGTTCGCGGGCGAGGGCGACTGGAAGACCGCGGCGCTGATGCGCGTGATGAAAGTGATCGGGGCAGGCCGGACGGGCGGAACCTCGTTCATGGAGGACTATACCTACGACCTGACGCCGGGCGGCGAGCTCGTGCTCGGCGCGCACATGCTGGAGGTCTGTCCGAGCATCGCGGCGGGCAAGCCCCGCATCGAGGTGCACCCGCTCGGCATCGGGGACCGCGAACCGCCCGCCCGGCTGGTGTTCGAGGGGCATACCGGACCGGCGATCCTCGCCAGCCTGATCGACATGGGCGGCCGGATGCGCCTGATCGTGCAGGACATCGAGGCGGTCGCGCCGGTCTCCCGCATGCCCAACCTCCCGGTCGCGCGGATCATGTGGAAGCCGATGCCCGACCTCATGACCGGCGCCGAGGCCTGGATCCTGGCGGGCGGCGCGCACCACACGGTGCTGTCGTTCGACGTCAACGCGGAGCAGATGCGCGACTGGGCGCGGATCCTGCAGATCGAATTCGTGCACATCGACCGGGACACCCGGACGGAGGCGCTGGAGCGGGAACTGTTCCTGTCCGATCTGGCCTGGAAACTGCGCTGATCCGGATGAAAAGCATAGAGCAGGGTCTTCGCCGGTTCGATCCGGCGAAGACCCTGCTTGTGTATACGGCAGAGCGGTTCACAGTCCGCGGGTGTTCATCCCCCGCATGGCGTTGAGGATCGCGAGCACCGCGACGCCGGTGTCCGCGAACACCGCCTCCCACAGGCTCGCCGCGCCGAGGGCCCCGAGGAGGAGGAACAGCGCCTTGATCCCCATCGCGGCCAGGATGTTCTGGACCACGATGCGCCGGGTCTTGCGCGCGATCCGGATCGCGACGCCCACCTTGGACGGCTCGTCCGTCAGGATGACCACGTCCGCGGCCTCGACCGCGGCGTCCGAGCCGAGTCCGCCCATCGCGATCCCGACGTCCGCGCGGGCGAGCACCGGGGCGTCGTTGATGCCGTCCCCGACGAACACGGTGCCGCCGTGTCCGTTCCCGGCACCCGCGATGTCCTCGAACCGTGCCACTTTGTCCCCGGGCAGGAGTTCGGCATGCACCTCGTCGAGCTCGAGTTCCCGTCCGATGCGGTCCCCGACCGTCCGACGGTCCCCGGTGAGCAGGACGGTCCGGCGGACACCGAGCGCCTTGAGCGAGCGGACCGCATGCGCGGCGTCCGGCTTGAGCTCGTCCGACACCGCGATGCCGCCGGCATACCGCCGGTCCGCCGCGACATGGACCACGGTTCCCGGGATGCCGTCCGGAGGACAGGCCACGCCGCGGGACTCCAGCAGACGCGCGCTGCCCGCCAGGATCTCCGTTCCGCCGACGACCGCCCGGACGCCCTGGCCCGGGATTTCCTCATACTCCCCATGCTCCCCATGCTTTTCAAGTTTCCCGTGTTCCCCATGCTCCCCGGCTTCCGCGGTTTCCGCGGACCCGGACGGGCGGGCATGCGCCCGGAGGATCGCGGACGCCACCGGATGGGTGGAGTGGCGCTCCGCCGCGGCGGCCAGCGCGAGGAGTTCCTCCTCGGTGAATCCGGGTTCCGGACGGACGGCCGTCACCGCAAAGACTCCCCGGGTCAGCGTGCCGGTCTTGTCGAACACCACCGTATCCACCCGGTTGAGAGCCTCCAGATACGGGGCGCCCTTGATCAGGATCCCCCGGCGGGAGGCGCCGCCGATGCCGCCGAAGAATCCGAGCGGGATCGAGATCACCAGCGCGCACGGGCAGGAGACGACGAGGAAGAAGAGCGCACGGTAGATCCAGTCGCCCCAGTCCGCTCCGGGCAGCAGCAGCGGGGGGAGAACCGCGAGCGCGAGCGCCGCGGACACCACCGCCGGGGTGTAGTACCGCGCGAACTTCGTGATGAACCGCTCGGCCTGGGCCTTGCGGCCACCCGCGCTCCGGACGAGGTCCAGGATCCTCGCCACGGTGGAATCCGAGTAGACTTTGGTGACTTCGACCGTCAGCGCGCCGTTCCGGTTGACGAAACCGCTGAGCGCCTCGTCGCCGGGCTCCAGCACGCGCGGGACGGACTCCCCGGTCAGCGCCGCGGTGTCCGCTTCGGAGCGGCCCTCCACGACGACTCCGTCCAGCGGGAAGCGCTCGCCCGGGCGCACCAGGATCCGGTCGCCGATCCGGATCTCCTCCGGCGGCACGGTCCGGATCCCGCCGTCCTCGATCCGGTTGGCGTGGTCGGGCCGGATGTCCATCAGCGCGGCGATGGAGCGGCGGGACCGGTCCACCGCCATGCTTTCAAAGAGTTCGCCGATCCGGTAGAACAGCATGACCGCAACGCCCTCGGGGTACTCGCCGATCGCGAACGCGCCGAGGGTCGCCACCCCCATGAGGAAGTTTTCATTGAACACCTGTCCGTGCAGGATGCTCCGGCCCGCGCGCAGCAGCACTCCGCCGCCGACGGTCAGGTACGCCGCCAGGAACAGCGCGAGTTCCGCGGCCGGCGGCAGCCGGAGGATCCATCCGGCGAGCGAAAGCGCGCCGCCGACGCCCAGCCGGAGGAGGTCGCGGCGCCGGGCGGCGGATGCCGCGGCGTCCCGTTCCGCATCGCGGTTCTCCGCCTCGCCGGCGGGAACGCACACCTCGACCGCGACCCCGGGTTCATGCCGGCGCACGATCTCCCGGATCCTCCCGAGAGTCGACTCGTAGTCGGTCCCGTCCTGCAGCGTGACCGAGAGCGTCCGTGTCGGGAAATCCAGGCGGGCGTCGACGCCCGCCAGTTCGCCGGCCTCCCGTTCGATCGTCGCGGAACATACGGGACAATCCAGTCCCTGCAGGGTGAGTTCGCATTTCGTCATGGGATTTTGCCTCCCGTCTTCAACGTTCCGTCACATGGGTCATGCCCAGTCGGAGCACCTGGCCCACATGTTCGTCGTCAAGCGCATAGAACATCGATTTCCCCTCGCGCCGGCTGCGGACCAGCTTGGCCTGCTTGAGCACCCGGAGCTGGTGGGAGATCGCGGACTGCGTCATGCCCAGCAGGGCCGCGATGTCGCAGACGCACATCCCGGACTCGCCGAGCGCCCACAGGATCCGGATCCGGGTGGAATCCCCGAACACCTTGAACCACTCCGCGAGATCGTACAGGCTCTCCTCCCGGGGCATCCGGCCGCGGACGTCCGCGACGGTGGTTTCATGGATGACGCCGCAGCAGGCCCGGTCGTCCGGACGGATGGAATCGATCATGGCGCACCTCCGCGATTGAATGAACGTATGAGCAATCATTCATATGTATGGACTCAGATTACCACGGGTCGCAAGCCGCGTCAACGGGAAAATCGAGGCCCGGAAAAATCCGGTTTGACAGCGTCCGGTGAGGGCTATATACTAATCCCAATAAAAACGATATGTATTGTCGGAATACAGGAGGGAATCCCTATGGTAAAGATTGCGAAGAACCTGACGGAGCTCATCGGAAACACCCCGCTGCTGGAGGTGTCCAACTATACCCGGGCGATGGGGCTGGATGCCCGGCTGTTGGCCAAACTGGAATACTTCAATCCCCTCGGGAGCGTCAAGGACCGGATCGGGTACGCGATGATCCGGGACGCCGAGGAGCGCGGACTGCTCCGCGAGGGCGGCGTGATCATCGAGCCGACGAGCGGCAACACCGGGGTGGCGCTCGCGTTCGTCGCGGCGGCCAAGGGGTACCGGCTGATCCTGCTCATGCCCGACACGTTCAGCGTCGAGCGCCGGAACCTGCTCAAGGCATTGGGAGCGGAGCTCGTGCTGACTCCGGGCGCCGAGGGGATGCGGGGCGCGATCCGGCGCGCGGAGGAACTCGTGGCCGCCACGCCCGGATCCTACATGCCGCAGCAGTTCAACAATCCCGCGAATCCCGAGATTCACCGCAGGACCACCGCGGAGGAGATCTGGCGCGACACCGACGGAGAGGTCGACATCGTCGTGGCCGGGATCGGGACCGGCGGGACGATCACCGGAATCGGCGAGGTGCTCAAGGCGCGCAAACCCGGGGTGCGCATCGTCGCGGTCGAGCCCGAGGACTCCCCGGTGCTCTCCGGCGGCCAGCCCGGTCCGCACAAGATCCAGGGCATCGGGGCCGGCTTCGTGCCGGAGGTACTGAACCGGGAGGTGCTCGACGAGGTGGTGCGCATCCGCACGGAGGACGCGTTCGCGGCCTCCCGCCGGCTCGCCCGGACCGAAGGGCTGCTGGTCGGCATCTCGTCCGGGGCCGCCGCGCATGTCGCGACCGAAGTCGCGCGCCGCCCGGAGAACCGGGGCCGG
>JAGOFF010000191.1 GCA_017997315.1 Clostridia bacterium | reverse complement strand
GCATCCATCAGGGACAGGTAGTACGGCTTCCATTCGACCAGGTCCTCGTCCGCGAGCGCCGCCAGCAAGCCGTCCCGATCGGCTGCGCACGACGGTCGGAAAACCATGTCCGCAGGCAGCCGCTGATCCACATGCGCCGGATACTCGAACGAGCGCAGGTCAACCGTCATGTCAACGCTTGTCTCCTCGATCGAGTACCCGCGATGCAGAAACCAGGCGTGCCGGTCCTCCGGCACACCCTGCCACAGGTAGCCGCTGCCCGCTCCGAGGCGGATCCGGCGGACATGCTGTGATGCAAGCCATTCTTCCGCTTTCAGAAGAAGATGCCGCCCGAATCCCCTCTCGCGATATCCGGGCCGCACGACAATCAGTTGTATGAATCCTTCCTGCCCGTCTCTGTCGATCCACACGAAACCGACCTTCTCTCCATCCAGGTACATCTGCAGATTCCATTTGACGGCCACGTCCTGAAACGCCTCCGCCGACAACGGCCAGTCCGGCATGGCCGACATGTACAAGCCATACTCGTCCTGCTCCTTGCGGTCGGATTCCCGGACAGCCATAATGCCTGCCTTGTATTCACCCATCCACTTACCTGCATTTCCGAACCGTGTTCTCCCCGCCGCCACGGCTGCCCGGCAGTACCCATTCTCCCGCCCGCCTCCGGTCTTTCGCGCAGCGGAGCACCGTCGTACCGATTCTCCCGCGCGACCGCGGGGAGGAGGTCCGGCCGGCGCTCGCCTCTGTGCGGGCAGTGAATCCGACGGCGTCGGAGAACCATACGCCTCCATTGTAGCGGATGACGCACGGAGAGCATGGCCTCGGTACAGGATGTGCGGAAGTTCCATCGCCGGATGTGGCGAGGCTTCGATCACGCCGGAGATCCCGACGAGTCCGGGGAGGCCCTCCTGCGCCGGAGCCGGCAACTGCAGGGTCCCCACGAGGACCTGCGCCTCAACGTCGTGATCACGGCGCCGGACGGGAGCTTCGCCTCGTACTGCGGGATACGGCACAAAGTCGGCAGCGGACACGCGCTCGTCGAACCGGTCGCGACCGATCCGGGCCACCGCCGGAAAGGCCTGGGTCGGCCGGCTACTCACCGGACGGCGGCTCGGGCGGCGGACTTCCCTTTTTCCTTTTGTGCATCCATCCCGCATAGACCGCCGTTCCGACGGCGGCGGCTCCCAGCGTGCCGGCCAGCACGCCGATCCAGCGGTTGCCGCTCCCGCCCGTCGATTCCGCGGAGCCCGGCGAGCCGGGTGCCTGCGGGGTCAGCCCGGTCACTGTCGTCGCCTCAGCCGTCGTCGCTGTCGCCGCCGTCGTCGCACGGGAGGTCAGACGCATCGTCGTACCGGACGGCTCGCTCGTCTCGGAGGACGCCTGCCCGCCGGTTGCGGTCGTGATCACCGGGGATGTCCCGCCGACGGTGGTTGGCGTCAGGACCGTCGTGGGAACCGGACTCGGAGAGGGCGGCATGGGGGTCAGGGTCGCCGTCGTCGAAGCCGGGTCCGTCGAAGGAGCCGGTGTCGGGGCGGCCGTGGTCGCCGCAGGATCCGACGGCGTGGTGAACGAAACGCCGGACGCCAATGCGGGGACATCCCCGTCCACCTGGAGCTGATCCGGCGTCAGGAATGCCGGATAGGCCAGGTATGCGGTGCCGGGCGTCAAAGAACTCCAACCGGTGAAATCAAACGAGAAGGTGGCGGCGGTCAGCACGTCAGACGCCAGCATGGAGGTCATGTCCACGCCGTGCCCGACCCGCTCGCGGTAGATCCACAGATACTTGATCGGATTTCCGTTCGGCTGGACCGAGATCTCCACGGTCGCGGACTCCTGGGTCAGATTCCGATACGATACGGTAAACGAAGGCGCTTCGCGCATCGCAAAGCCCGTGACGGCCGAGTAGACGGTCTTCGGCTTCTCGGCGGGCTTTCGGTAGGAGAGGAACGCTCGAAGTTCGACGTCCTCGCCGGCGGGCGCCGGAATCCAAGCGGAGTAGGAGGTATCCATCGCCTTGACGGGTACCGTCGTCCATTCCGCGGCGCCGACCGTCCGGTGCTGGAATCCGGATCCCGTGACCTCATACCCGCAGGTGATCGTGCCGACGGCCTCGAAGTATTTCCATCCGACAAAGGAGCACGCCCCTTCCACATGCGGGATCGGGGCGATCGTCATGGTCGAAGCCTCGACCGGGGCGGGCAGCGTGAGGAAAAGCAGCACCGTCGTCAGGAGCACTCCGGGCCAATAGAAAAGCGAACGGGGAGGATCCGAAGAGAACATAAGCATGCACCCCCGACAAGCACGCACGAAGCGCCTCTCACGCCGCACGGATCGTTCTGACTCAATAAAGGGGTGGTATTGCGGGTCTGCGGACCGTGATTATCAACTGTACCCAGCGCAGCTCGATCGATGCTGTCTCCAGGTTCCCGGGGACGGCGGATGCGCGGCATGACGGATCGGATCGCTCCTCCCTCACCATACGCCCGCGACGGGCGCGCGTCAAACCCGGAGGTGACGCATCCGCTCCCCGCCCGCTCCCTCAGCGGCTGAAATTCTTGTCCGTCAGGTTGGGATAGATCCCGGCCAGCGGACCGGTGTCGGCGACGTACTTGTCGTCGACGCCGGTCAGAATGTGGAGCGTCCGCAGCTGGTTCAGTCCCGCGATCGGCGAGAAATCCCGGATGGCGGTCTCGGCGAACAGCTCCCGGAGGTTGGTCAGCCCGCGGAGCGGCTCGATGTCGGTGACGCCCGTATGCGAGATGCCCAGGGACTCCAGCCGGGTCAGCGAGGCCAGCGGCGACAGGTCGGAGCCCCGCCATCCCGAGATGTTGAGGTTGAACAGCCCCTTCAGGTCCGCCACCGGCGCCAGGTCGTACGACAGACTCCCGTTGAGGTCCAGGATCCCGAGGTTCGGCATGTACCGCACCGCGCCGATGTCATCGACCTGATGGAAGTAGAGACCGAGCTTGAAGAGATTCGGGAAGTACATGAGCGCGGAGATGTCGTGGATCTGGGTCTCCGCGGGGATCTGCTCCTGCCACGGGTTCCCGAGGTCCAGCTCGGTCACGGTCGACGCGTCCGCCACGGTGATGGGCCCGAACGGTCGGCCCATCGCCTCGCGGACCCGCGCCTCCAGCACCGCGTCCGTAAACACGACGGCGTCCTCCGGCATGGTCGCCTGGAATCCGTCGCTCGCTTCCAGCCCCGGCAGGAGCGCCCGGATCGGGCTGAAGTCGACGATGTAGTTCCCGCGCAACTCGAGACACGTAAGCCTGGTCAGATTTGCGAGCGGGGACACGTCCCGGACCTGGTTGTCCGTGACCGAGAACACCTCGAGGTTTATCAGCCCCGCGACCGGACCGAGGTCCGCGATCCGGTTTTTCCAAAAGACCGCGTGCCGCAGGCTGGTGAGCCCGGCGATGGGGCCCAGGTCCGTGATCCTATTGTTCGCGGCCTCCAGTTCCTCCAGCTGCGTCAGTTCCTCCAGCACGCCGATGTCCTCGATCAGGTGGTTGACGACGTCGAGTTTTTTCAGGTTCTTGAACGCCCGCAGGGACGCGATGTCCCGGATCTTGTCGGAGTCCGGCGCACCCTCCGGCGCGTTGAGGTACAGCTCCGTGACCGCTTCCGCCTCCGCGACGGTGATGACGCCTTCCGGCCTGTTCATCCTGGCGCGCACCCTGCTCTCCAGCACCGGATCCGTAAAGACGACGCCGGCTTCCGTGCCGACGGTGGTGGCGACGGTCGTCGCAGTCGTCGCAGCGGGCGGGATTCTGGTGGTCACCACCGGCGTCCCCGCGACGCACGCGGTGCAGCAGAAGGCCAATAGAAAGACAAGACATGCACGGACGGGTGTCTTCATGATCCTTCTCCTCCCCCGACGGGGTCTGATGATGAAAAGTACGGAAGTGTCGACGGATTTACATTTTTTTCATCGTATCGATCAAGGATTTGCGTGTCAAGCGGATGGATGTTTCACTATCGTGACGCGTGCGCGGCAGAGTACAATGGAATGGACAAACGCCTTGCGGCTCCGGTATACACACCGCACACGCGCTTTTTCCATCCAAATCACAGGGGGACTCCATGGAACACCGACCCAAATGCATCCTGATCACCGGCCGGCCCGGATCCGGCAAGTCCACGCTGTCGGACAAGTTGTCCAGACAGCTCTATCTGCCCAAAATCAGCCGGGACGAATTCAAGGAAGGGTACGTGAACACTTTCCGCATCCGCCACGACCAGCTCCCGCCGGAGACCAACGGCGTCGTCAACCAGGTGTTTTTCCGGACGATCCTGTCCATGCTGGAGGGCCGGGTCTCCCTGGTGATCGAGGCCGCGTTCGACCACGCGATATGGGATTGCGTCGTGCCGGACATCGCGAAAATCGCGGACCTGACCATCCTGGTCTGCGACCTGGATGCGGAGGCCAGCGCGCGCCGGCATCTGGACCGGGGGTTGGCCAACCCCAAGCGGGAGTTCTACCACGGCGACAAGCGGGTCTCGGTCTACCGCGAAACCGGGGTGTTTCTCCCCGGCGGCCCCTACGACCCGCCGCGGTACGACGTCCCGACGCTCACCGTGTCGACCCGCGACGGGTATGAGCCGAGCCTGGAGGCGATCGAGCGGTTTATCTTCGGCTAGAGCGGTGTCGGGGCGCGAGGCGGCGCCCGGCCGGTC
>JAGOFF010000190.1 GCA_017997315.1 Clostridia bacterium | reverse complement strand
GGCGCATGCGGACCAGCCTGCCGGACGTGTACGCGTGCGGCGATTGCGCGGAGAACGTGTCGATCGTGGACGGACACCGGTTCTACCGCCCGCTCGGCTCGACCGCCAACAAGACCGGGCGCATCGCGGGCGACGCCGTCACCGGCGGACCGCTGGAGCACCGCGGGGTCGCGGGTACCGGGATCTTCCGGGTATTCAACCGCACGGTCGCCGCCACCGGGCTCAACGAGCGGGAGGCGCGCGCGACCGGACGCGACGTGGTGGTGAGCCACAACATCAAGCCGGACCGGCCGGAGTACTTCGGCGGCCGGGAGATGGTCATCAAGACGCTGGCGGACCGCGCGGACGGCACGATCCTGGGGGTCCAGATCGTCGGATTCGAGGGGGTGGACAAGCGCATCGACGTGCTGGTGACCGCGATGACCGCGGGACTCAAGGCCGCGGACCTGTTCCACCTCGACCTCGCGTACGCCCCGCCGTTCGCGACGACCAAGGATCCGGTCCACTACACCGGCATGATCCTCGACAACGCGATCGCGCAGGGTCGGGACATCATCACCGCGGACCGGCTCGCGGCGGCGGGGGAAGGCGCGTATTCCGTGATCGATGCCCGTACACCCGGCCAGTACGAGGCCGGACATCTGCCCGGGGCGATCAGCCTGCCGCAGGAAGACGCGCGCGGCGCGCCGCCCCCGGCCGATCCGGACAAACCGGTCGTGATCTACTGCAACAAGGGCGTGACAGGGAACGCGGTCCAGAACATCCTGCTCCATAAGGGATACAAGAAGGTTTTCAACCTGTCTGGCGGCTATCGGCAAGCAGAGACTTGCCGCCGGCTGGAGGATGTTCGCAGCGGAGCGGATTGTGGATCGGGCAGCCCCGACGGCGCACGGGGATAATCCGCGCCGGCGTACGGCTCCGATCCGGCTTGCGCGTTACGTCTTTCTGCGTGGTTTCCGGAGCGCGAGCAGGATATTTTCCAACTCGGACCAGTGCTTGATCTCCAGATGGGGGCACTCGGGCGGCGTCTGCACATGTTTTTCCGCGCCGCGGTACCAGACCGCCTGGATTCCGAAGGCGGCGGCGCCGCAGACATCGCACTCCACGTCGTCCCCGCAGTACCAGACCTCCCCGGCGGACAGTCCGGCCTTGCGCAGCAGGATTTCGAACGCTCGGGGGTGGGGTTTGCGGAACAGGTAGTCGCTCGAGGTCAGAATGAAGCCGAACCGGTGGTCCGGGATCAGGATCGCCAGCCGGTCCGCGATCGCCGTGCCGGAAAACGCGTTGTTGCTGAACACCGCGGTCCGGATCCCCATACTCTCCAGCCGGTCGAGCATCTGCGCGACCCCGGGCGTCCGGACGGCGGGCGAGGCGTGGTCGAGAAACATTTTGTCGACCTCGGTCGACGACAGGGACAACTCGATGCCGAAGTACTCGTACAGGTACTTCTGGAACATGATGTTGGGCGCCTCGACGTGGAAGTCAGCCAGCTGTCCCGTGGTTCCACGGCCGAGTTCACGGTTGAGTTCCTCCGCCAGGTGCTGGATACGCTCGGCATCCGCATGCTCCGGATTGGTCACCGCATACCGCAGGACCGCGCGCGTTCCCGCAAGCGGATCGAACGGGAGCTCGTCCAGCAAGGTCTGGCCGTAATCAAAGGCGATCATCCGAGGCAGTTCCATCCGCCGTCCTCCTGGATCGTTCACCCTGCTTCCCTCATTGTATAGAACAAATGGCACGTGGAGAGGAATGTACCGTAAAAATCCATGCTTTTGATAGTATTTTGCGCGTCTTGGAACAATTCTATCGCACGTGATCCGCCAGTACTTGACAAAATTCGCGCCCGGCCTCATAAACAGGGTCTATCGCACATCACACGACCGACGCGGCCGCAAGCGCGAAAGGAATCCATGAAACCATCCGACATCGCCTACACCCGTACCCGTACGCCCGCCGTCCGACGCGGACGTTGTTTTTTCATCCTGCTGCTCGGGATCGGTATCCTGATCTGCGGCAACACGCTGACATACATGGGGGTGTTCGGCCTCTCGGCCGTCGCCGAGCCGGTCGCGGAGCATCCGCTGATCCGGCTGGATCGTCCGGGTGACGGGCTGATGGTGCTGCACCTGGTACAGTACGAATTCGGCACCGAAGACGACGATACGGTGCGCGGCCGGGGATTCCGTCTGCTGCGCGCCGCCCGCGACACATCCGGTCCGGTTCCGGTGCGCTATGTCCGGTTTTTGCCGCAGGTCAACCTGCCAGAGCGCGGCCTGGTGCCGGCGGGAATCACGTCGATGGCGGGCGGAGCACTGCTGACGCTCGCCGGGCTGTTCTCCTGGAGATCCCTGTGCAGAAAGCACCGGCGTATGCGGGTCGCGATTCTGGACGGGGTGCTGACCCCGGTCCGGCGCACAAGCCGGTAGCCCGGACAAGAAGGATATGTCTTTTCCCGTAAGCCTCCCGCAGGCCGGTTCCGTGTGACCGGCCTGTTTTTTTTGTCTGTGCAGGATTGCCGGACAAGCCGGTATGCAACCGGAAAACCGAACACCGCGCGTTGTATTTTCGCCGCTGCTGCGCTAGAGTAATGCACAGGTTTTCCCCGTGTTTTCCACAGCGGCGTTCTGTGAAACATCCGGTTATGCACAGGCGGTGAATAACAAAAAAGGGAAGAAAAACGGCCAAAACGCAAGGAAAAGCGAGTTCAACACAGAACCGGATTCCGACCGAAAATAGCTGAGAAAACCGTGGAACCCTATTATTACAGGGCCTTTACGCTTTCTTTACACGTGAAACGTCCACACAGGGTTATGCACAGAGTTATCCACAGTATCCACAGTTCCCGATCCAAGTTTTCCACAGCGGAGGCAAAGCACATGGCACGAAACGGAACCCGAAAAAGCAGTGATAAAACCGAACAAAGTGTCAACAGGACGGGGTTCAAGGGCTTCGTCAAAAAGGCGCTTCGCCGGTACTTCATCGATGCGTTGGGAGCCATGGCGCTCGGTTTGTTCGCTTCTCTCATCATCGGACTGATCATCAAGCAGGTTTTCCAGTACATCCACATCCCCAGCTTCCAGCCGGTCGTCGATGCGATCATCGCAGCCACCGCAGCCAGTTCCCCGGTCGTAGGCGCATCGATCGGCGCGGCGATCGCCTATGGTCTCAAGAGCAAACCGCTGGCGGTCTACTCCGCCGCGGTCGCGGGCGCGATCGGATACGCGGTCACGGTCGAGGGTGTCGCGGCGGGACCGGTCGGGGCCTACGTCGCGGCGATCTTCGCCGCCGAGATCGGAAACCTGATCGGAGGAAAAACCAAACTCGACATCCTGCTGGTCCCCGCAACTTCGATTCTCGCAGGCGCCACCATGGGCGTTCTCATCGGCCCTCCGGTCGCGCGTTTCATGATCGGGCTCGGAGAGATCGTCAACGAACTCACCACGCTCCGCCCGTTCCCGATGGGCATCGCGGTGTCCGCGGTCATGGGAATCGTGCTCACGCTGCCCATCAGCAGCGCGGCACTGTCGATCATGCTGGGGCTGTCGGGGCTCGCCGCGGGCGCGGCGACCGCGGGGTGCTGCGCGCACATGGTCGGATTCGCGGTCGCGAGCTACCGTGAAAACAAGGTGGCGGGACTGGTCTCGCAGGGCATCGGGACCTCCATGCTCCAGATGCCCAACATCATGCTGCATCCCCAGATCGCGGTACCCGCGATCATCGCCTCGATGGTCACGGGCCCGCTGTCCACGATGGTCTTCAAGATGGAAAACATCGCGGCGGGCGCAGGAATGGGCACCAGCGGACTGGTCGGGCAGTTCACCACCTGGACCGCGATGTCCGCCACGATGCCCGCCGGCCAGCTCGCGGCGTACATCCTGCTGCTGCACGTCATCATCCCCGCCGCCGTCGCCCTGCTCGTCTCCGAGATCATGCGCGCCCGCGGCTGGATCAAATCCGGCGACATGAAACTCGCCCTGTAACCCGAACCCCGGAAAGCGGGCAACGCAGCGAAGACTGAGATAGGTATCTTCGGATAAACCAGAAAGAAACAACAGGAAAAGGAACGTCATGCCGTGATCGGCATGACGTTCATCTTTTCTCAGCCATATTCGCCCACGGCGAATATGGCTCGGAAGAAATCAGATCGGAAGAAAATATGGATAACTGAAAAGGAGAGCTGAAATAAGAATCTTCGGAGAAGGAAAGTCGTGCCGTGATCGGCACGACTTTCATCTTCTCCAAGCCTGAATCGCCTACGGCGAATCAGGCGATAAGCGAATCTTTCATCTTCTCCCTGCCTTATTTGCCTACGGCAAATAAGGCATCCCAGTCCTAATCGCCTTTGGCGATTGCGGTAGATATCTCAGGAGAAGGAAAGTTGTGCCGCGATCGGCACAACTTTCATCTTCTCTCAGCCTTAATCGCCTACGGCGAATAAGGCATCCCCGCCTCAAACGCCTGTGATAGAGATAAGAGGAGAACGGCAATATACGCTTTGATAAGCGGATATTGCCATGTTCTCCCAGTCCTAATCGCCTTTGGCGATTAGGACGTCGTCCTTCGTTACCGACCCCTCCGGGCCGTAGCGCGCTTTGTCGTACAGCGCGGCGAGCGCGTCCATGTCGCGGCCCACGCCGCGCGCGACCTTGTCCGCGATGATCCCGGCGGTGTCGCTGTTCCGGATGGTG
>JAGOFF010000189.1 GCA_017997315.1 Clostridia bacterium | reverse complement strand
CCGGACCGCCGCGTCCGCCGCCCGTCCGGCCGTTGCGGCGCAGGCTGCGGCCGCCGCTGCCCCGCCGATGCGGAACCGGTTCCGGGAACGGCTCCGCGCGGGACATCCGGTCCTCCTCGCGGAACTCGATCCGCCGGCCGGAGCGGATCCCGGCATGGTGCCGGCCTTCGCCGCGGCCTATCGGGATGCGGGCGCGGACATCGTCACGGTGGCGGACAATCCGCTCGGTTCCGCCCGCGCAGACGTCGGGGTGACCGCGGCACGCGTACGGCGCGAGTGCGGAGTGGACGCGATGCCCCACCTTGCCTGCCGGGACCGCAACCTGCTTGCGATCCGTTCCCAGCTGATCGCGCTCCACAACGAGGGCATCCGGAACCTGCTCGCGGTCACCGGGGATCCGGTTCCCGCGGACCTTGCCGCATCCGCCCGGGGCGTGTTCCACCTGAACTCCGTCCAGCTGCTGGATTTCATCATGAATCTCAACCGCAGCCTGTTCGACGGGGACGGTTTCCACGTCGGCGCGGCGCTCAACCTCGGCGCGCAGCGTTTTGAACCGGAACTGGAGAAAGCCCGGCGCAAGGTCGAGGCCGGCGCCGCGTTCCTCATCACCCAGCCGGTCTTCGGCGGGGACGGGCTGCGCCGGCTCGGGGAGGCCCGGGACGCGTGCCTGGGCGTCCCGCTGATCGCGGGAATCCTGCCGGTGGTGAGCCACCGCAACGCGCTTTTCCTAAACAACGAGGTCCACGGCATCCGGATTCCGGACAGCATGGTCGAAGCGTTCCGCGACCTGCCGCGGGACGAGGCCGCCGCGCTGGGGGTGCGCTATGCGGTCGACACCATCCGGGACGCGGCCGGACTCGCGGACGGTTTCCACCTCATGACCCCGTTCCGCCGGACCGAGATGGTCGCGCGGATCCTGCGCGAAACCCGGGCCGCACTGCCGGCCTATCAGTAAAGGAGCCGAAAGATGATCCTCATCGGAGAAAAACTCAACAGCTCGATCCCGTCCACCCGCGCAATCCTGGAGGCACGCGACGCGGCCGCGGCCGCCGGCCTGGCCGCCGCGCAGGAGGAGGCCGGCGCGGAGTGGCTGGATCTCAATGCGGGCATGTTCGCCGGCGAGGAGGAAGCGGTCCTCTCCTGGCTGGCGCAGACCGCAGCGGGCGCCACGAAGGCGGGGCTGGTTCTCGACTCCCCGGATCCCGCGGTTCTTGCCGCGGTCGCGGACCTTCTGCCCGGCCGTCGTCTGCTGCTCAACTCGGCCACGCTGGACCCCGTACGTCTGGAACCGCTGCTGGATCTCGCGCTGCGCACCGGCGCCGGTCTGGTCGTCCTGCCGATCCGGGGGCGGGGACTCCCGGAAACCGTTCCGGAACTGGAGGAGAACGGGATCACCGCGGTGGAGACGCTGCGTACCGCCGGCCTGCCGGACGACCGCATCTATATCGACATCCTGGTCTCCGCGGCCGCGGTCGACGACACCGCGCCCGCCCGTGCGCTGGCGTTCGCGCGGCGGATGCGCGGTCGGTACCCGGGGATCCGGCTGACCGGCGGGATCTCCAACGTATCGTACGGGCTGCCCGGCCGGCGCGCGGTCAATGCCGCCTTCCTGTCCGCCGCTGTGCAGGCCGGGGTCGACGCGCCCATCCTGGACGTCCTGGATTCCACGCTCCTCCACCACCTGTCCGCCGCGGTCCTGATCGCGGGACAGGACGAGTATTGCGCGGAGTATCTCCGCTTCTACCGCAGTCGTCCCACAGGGGGAAGTCCGTCCTGACCGCATCCCCGCGGAGCGGCCTTGATCCCGCAAGGAACGGCGCCGCGTGCGCTGTACGGGTCCGAAGTTTATGGCAAACCGGGAACTCCGGAAATACCTGGCATTGTTCGCCGCATTCCTGCTCGCCGGATCGGCGTTGGTCTACGCGGTGGTCTACTTCCCCATGTATCGGGAACTGCAGCAGGGGACGCTCGAAAAATTCGCGCTGGTGGCGTCCGCGCGGTACGACCGCTTCGAAGTCTTTGTCGACGACTGCGTCGCGCAGGGGAAGGAACTCGCAGACAATCCGGACATCCGGTCCGCGGTCGCGGGGTACCGCTCCGGCATCATCGACCTGGAGAGCCTGCGCGTGTATTCGGACACGGTGTACCGGACCGTCTCCGAAGAGATGGAGGGACTGATCGGATCCGCTTTCTACCTTGACGGGGAAATGCTGGCCTCCTGGGGAAACATCGACGCAATCCCCGTTCCTGAATCGGTTCCGGACCGGTCGGAGACCCGGGTGGTGCCGGTTCCGTCCGGGGAGGAGGACCTGCTCGCAGTCTTCAACCCGGTCCCTGAGCCGCGCGACGGAAGCGGCTGGAGCATAGCGGTGTTCGGCTCCCGCGAAATCCTAGATACGCTGCGCACGGACGGATACGAGATCCGGATCGCGGATGCCGCGGGCGCGCAGCAGGTGGTGTTCCGCAGCCACGAACAGCATGTGTATGACGACATCCGCATCCGGCACGACGGGGACGGCACCTGCGTACTGCTTCCGATTTTGTTCAGCGAGTCCTACTTCCACGTCCGCATGGACGACCATCCGCTGTACAGCGAAGTCCGGCGGCTATCCGGCTGGGTGTCCAGCTGGACGGGCGCGGGATCCGCGCTGACCGTCACGCTGCTGATCATCCTGGTCACGCGCAACTACCGCCGGGTGATCCGCCGGATCAGCACCAGCGAGAAAAGGTATAAGGAACTCGCCTACCTGGATCCGCTGACCGGGGCGTATACGCGCCATTACCTCAACGTCTGGCGCTCCGGGCTGCCGCGGCGGTTCGACGCGCCCTGGTCGCTGGTCATCATCGATGCGGACGATTTCAAGATGATCAACGACCGCTACGACCATTCCACGGGCGACCGGGTGCTCGCCGCGATCGCCCGCATGGTGCAGAGGTCGATCCGGGAGGAGGACCTCTTGATCCGTTTCGGCGGAGACGAGTTCCTCGTCTGCATGCGCTCCTGCACACGGGAGCGCGCGGAAGCCGCCATGCGGCGGATCTCGGCCGACATCGCCGGCGACCGGTCCTTTCCTTTCCGGATCTCCGTCTCCTTTGGCGTCGCGGAGATCCGCACACCGGATGAATATGCGACAGGGATATCGGAAGCCGACAAGCGCATGTACGAGATGAAGAACGCCCGAAAAGGGACCGCCGGGACTCCTTGACTGAAAACCGCACCGGGACGGTCAAGACAGCGGTCCGCTCGTCGCGTATCCTGATCCTGGGGGTGAGGCCAGACGGATCCCAAGGAAAAGATCGAAGCCGTCCAGCGGATGCAGGACCACATCGAGGCGAATCTCGGCCGCCCCATCACCCTCCAGGATCTGGCGCACGCCGCGGGATATTCCCCGTCGCACAGCGCGCGGGTGTTCCGGGAGGTGACCGGGCGGGCGCCCTTCGACTACATCCGGGCCTACCGCCTGTCCAAGGCCGCGTTGCGGCTGGCGGGCGGAGAGGAGCGGGTGCTGGATGTCGCGCTGGATTTCGTGTTCGGTTCCCACGAGGGCTTCACGCGCGCCTTTTCCCGCCAGTTCGGCGTCCCGCCGCGCGGTTACGCGGCGGACGCCCGCCCGGGCCGGTTGTTCCTGCCCGCCCGGGTCCGTCCGGATATGCCCGCCTTCCGGAAAGGAGAATTCGGAATGTCTGATGAAACAAGAGAGAATCCGCTGCTCCACACCGTCTTTGTCCAGGTCGTCGAGCGGCCCGCACGCGGCTTCATCCTGAAAAGGGGGATCGCCGCGACCGAATACTTCGAGTACTGCGGAGAGGTCGGCTGCGACGTGTTCGAAGTCCTGGCAGAGATCCGGGATGCGCTGTACGAGCCGATCGGGGCCTGGATGCCGCCGTCGATGGTCCCGCCGGGAACGTCCGAGTATGTCCAGGGCGTCGAGGTCCCGATCGGGTACGACGGACCGGTGCCCGACGGATTCGAGCGTATGGATCTCCCCGCCTGCAAGGTCATGGTGTTCCAGGGCCCGTCGTATCCGGACGAGCTGTTCGAGCAGGCGATCGGGGATCTGTGGGAGGTCATGAAAGCCTTCGACCCGACCCGGTACGGATTCCGGTGGGCGGACGAGGACGGCCCCCGGTTCCAGCTCGAGCCGCAGGGATACCGCGGCTACATCGAGGCGAGGCCTGTCCGCCCGGTCTGACGCCCGAAATCCGCATCCTCAGGCAGGCCGCCTTGACCCGCAAGGGTCGGGGCGGCCTTTCCGCGTCCGGATTCCGGTCGGCGCCGCAATTGCATATAATGAAGAAAAGATCCGCCCGCCCTTTCACGGAGGTGACCATGGACTTCGAGATCGTGCCCGTTGACAACGACCTGATTCCCTCGCTGCCGGATTTCTGGCGGTCGATCCCCGGAATCGGGCTGAATCCGGACGATGATTCGCCCGCCGGACTGCGCCGGTTCCTGGACCGGAACCCGGGATTGTCCTGCGCGGTCCGGGTGGACGGACGACTGGCGGGCACGCTGCTGTGCGGTTGGGACGGGCGCCGCGCCCGACTGTACCATGTATGCGTCCATCCCGACTACCGCGGTGCGGGGATCGGACAGGCCATGGCGGCCCGCGCGCTTCGGACGCTGCGCGGGATGGGCGCGGTCAAGTGCGACCTGGTCTGTTTTCAGGACAATGCCGTCGGAAACAACTTCTGGCGGAGGACCGGCTGGGTCCGGCGCGGCGACCTGGC
>JAGOFF010000188.1 GCA_017997315.1 Clostridia bacterium | reverse complement strand
CACGTCGACCGGGAAGTTGATGGTGTATCGGAACGGCATCCAGTTGAGGACTTTCTCCCCCGGACCGAACACCGAGAGCGGGAAAATACCGCCGCTGAGGAGGATGAACACGATCCGGACCGCCTCAAAGAAAAATCCGATCTCGGACAGCCAGAAAGCGATGGCGCTGACCAGATGGAACAGGATGAAGTTGATGACGAACGCGAGCAGGAAGGCCGGCAGGAACAGCGCTGCCTGGGAGAGCCCGATCGGCAGTCCGGTCAGCCGCGCGACCAGGATCGCGGCGGCCAGCAGCAGGACGGAAACCAGTCCCGTCTGTGCGGTCTTGAGTCCGAGAAATACGGACAGCCGGTATGTGAAGTGCCCGACCGGCCGGACGATATACTTGCCCAGCCCGCCGGATTTGATGTCCTCCGAGATCTCGTACTCGAATCCGGTCCGCAGCAGGCGGTTCAACAATCCGGCGATCACCGTGTACAGGATCATCTGGCGGTAGGTGTACCCGAACAACGCCCCGTCGCCGGTGCTTTTGAAAATCGCGGACCAGAGGAACAGCTGGATAAAAATCTGGAACACCCCGCCGCTCAGGTTGAGAATGAAGTTCATGCGGTATTCCAGACCCTGCTGCATGCCGAGGGAAAATGCGCGCCGGTACTTTGCCGTCGGATTCATGCGTCCGGCCCGCCCTTCTGGTACAGCAGCGCGATGCCCTCTTCGATCGGAATGTCTTCCATCGTGAAATCGACGACGGGAAGCGAGTCCAGGATGGCCCGCGACACCGCGCGCACCTGCTCGCGTTCGATCTCGATCGTGGCGGACGCCCCGTCGCAGGAGGTGACTTCGCCGTACCGGGCCAGATCGCTCGCGTCCACCGCCGAACCGAGCTGAAGCCGCAGCACCTTGCGCGCGTTGAACAGGTCGTTGACGTGCGCGAGCTCCCCGTCGTATGCGACTTCGCCGCGGTTGATGAGCACCGCGCGCCGGCACAGCGCCTCTATGTCGCTCATGTAGTGGCTGGTCAGCAGTACGGTCGTGCCAGCCTGCTGGTTGTAGTAGCGGATGAAGTCACGGATTTTCCGCTGGGACAGGATATCCAGCCCGATCGTCGGCTCGTCGAGCATCAGCACCCTCGGACGGTGGAGCAGGGCGGCGATCAGCTCCATTTTCATCCGCTCGCCCAACGACAGACGGCGGACCTGGACCTTGAGCATCGAACGGACATCCAGCAGGTCGGTCAGCTCGTCGAGAGTTCTGCGGAATGCGTCCTCCTCGATCTCGTAGATGCATTGGTTGAGCCGGAAAGACTCGATCGCGGGCAGGTCGGTCCACAACTGGCTTTTCTGCCCCATGACGATGGAGAACGCCATTTTGAACGCCTTGCGCCGTTCCCATGGAACGAATCCGAGCACTTCCGCTTCGCCGGCGGTCGGATACAGGATGCCGGACAGCATCTTGAGCGTCGTGGTCTTGCCGGCGCCGTTGGGCCCCAGGAAACCGACGATCTCGCCGCTGTCGATCCCGAAGCTGATTCCCCGGACCGCCTCGCGTACCAGCTTTGTCCGGTGCAGCAGATTCTTGAATGAAGAGGCCAGCCCGGCTTCCTTTTCATAGTATTCAAAGTGTTTGGTGAGCCCCCGGATCCGGATCGCTTCCACGTGAGTACACTCCTCTGAACGGCGATGTTCCGTCGGCGCGGCGCGGGGACGGACGATATCCCCGCCATTCTACCACGGACCGAACAGCCTGCCCGCGCCGAAAGAGAGGACGTTGAGCATCAGGGAAACGATCAGTGCCCGACAGGGGGAGAAGCCGCACAGCATGCGCAGGACGACGGCCTCCACCGTGACCGCGCCGGCTTCGAGAACGGCGAGCGCCGGCCAATAGGCGGCCGCTCCGGCCATCCGGACCGCGAGCAGCAGCAGGAGATTCAACGCCGGATTGGTCAGCAGGTTGCCGAGCAGGGAGTAGTACACGAAGTCCCAGCGCCGAAAGAGGGCCAGCATCAGCAGGCCCTCCACAAGTACCGTCAACCCCAGAGCGAGCAGAAAATACAGTCCGGCCACCGCTCAGGAGGGATCCCGGCCGGAAGGTTCTTCCGTGCAGTTACCGGCATTCGGACTGCCTTGTGCCTCCTCCGCCTGACGGCGGCGGGCGCGCCGGATCAGGCGGACCGCAAGCAGCGTGAGGACAATGACCGCCAGAACGACCAGAACCGGGACGCCCAGCATAAGAAACAACAGCGGAAGCGGGGGAGCGGCGTCATACAGCGTGACGGAGCGGGCGGGGTTACGGATTTTCATCGGAACCGCCCCCTCCCGCGGACTCCTCGCCGGACTTCTCCCGCTCCAATCGTTTACGGCGAGACTTTCTCACCAGATGCAGCGCGAGCAGAACGGCGGCAATCACCGCAAGCACGAGGGCAAGAGGGATGCCGATCAGCTTGAGATACATCGGGACAACCGCGACGTCATACAGGATAACGCGACGGACCGCTTTGCTCTCCTTTGTCATGTGGCGCTCCTCCTTGTGGTGTTGGTGACGGCCGCTCCCAGACAAACCGCGGAAACCAGGATGCAGACAGCCATGACCGTCGGTGCGGCAGCGGAAGGAAGGGGAATGAACACGGCGGGCATCCCGCCGGCTGCCAGTGCCAGCGTGGTGAGTCCGAACGCCAGTCCCGGGTGGTCCGGGAGTTCGGACGCGACGCCGCACAAGGTGATCGACATACTCATATTAAACATCAGGATCCCCGCCGCGCAAGCGAACGGATCCGCATACCCGAACACCAGGAGCGGCAGCGAGGCCAGCAGGCTGCCGACCCCGACGCGCCGCGCCCCGAGCCGGTCCGCCAGAAATCCACCCCCGGCCTTGCCGCTTGCGGACATGATCGAGGGAAGGAGTGCGATCAGGGGCAGAGCCACAGCGGTTTTCCACGGAAGCGGCAGCACGGAGCCGACATAGGCCCGCACAAAGACCGAAGCCGCGCATAATGCCAGTACGATCCCGAAAGGCCGCGCGGCGGACATCCGGAACGGCGATGAGCGCCGCGGAGCGTCTCCGTGCGGATACGGGCAGCAGATTGCGATCGCCGCCGCAGAACCGGCTGCAAGGAGCAGCGGAACCCAGACCGGGCAACCTGTCTTGCCGGCCAGGGTTCCCAGTCCGACCCCGAGCGCACCGGAGGAGACGAACACTCCGCTGCGCGCCATCCTGCCCCGGGCATTGACCAGACTGTCGATCCCGCCACCGACATGGAAGCAGGCGTTGCCCAATGCGCAGACCGCGAGCGAGATCCAGGGGAAAGACGTCAGCAGCAGGCCGGCGCAAAGGAGAATACACCCGAAGACCGAAACCGGGATGCGCGGCCGGACGTCACTGGCGTAGCCGATAAACGGCTGCAGCCCAAAGGCTAGAATGTTGTAGACCAGGAAACCATATGCGATCATCCGGACGTCCCCGGCCGCGGGGGCAAATCCCCCGAAGAGAATCACGAAGCAGCCGAAATCCACGCAGAAGTGGGCCCCGGTGTTGACGGCAAGGAACGGTGTGGTCCGAACCACAGCGTTTGCTCTGATCATTGTTTCATTATATCCGAGCGATCCTGCTTCGCTTAAAAAAATTTTACACACATGTAGCATGTCGGCTTGATACTGAGAGAGTAAGGATTCTCTGCTTCGTCATGCAGGGACGCATCGGTTGTCTCGTCCATGCTTGTTCCATATCCGTCCGCATAGAATTCATCCATCGTTTTCCCTCAAGGGGGTGATGATCCGGGCGCGCAGCGCACCGGGTTCGGATCTCTTTTTCCGCGGTCGAAACCGTCTTCACTGCGCCGTAACGGAAAGCCCGCAGGGCATCCGGTTGTTCGGTATCGGCGGCATGCGGGTCTGCGGACCCGCACCGGAGGTTTGGTATGAAAAGGAAAATGATTCTGGCTTTTGCCATCGCATTCATCCTGTCCCTCTGTCTGCCGTTCCATCCTGCGCCGGTCGTCGCGGCGGGGGATTGGACGGAAAATTGGGACGCGTACCCGGTCGGACAGGACATGCACGGCATGAACGGATGGACCGGATGGGACAACAATCCGGGGGCGACCGCGTACACCAGCGCGGCACAGGCGGTGAGTGCGCCCCACTCCATCGAGATCGCCGGGGCGTCGGATCTGGTATATGCGTTCTCCGGCTATGACGACGGCGTTTGGCGGTTCACTACACGGCAGTATATTCCGACGGGGTTCACCGGCACCACGTACCTGATCCTGCTGAACCAGTACGGCGGGCCTTACGACTGGTCGACCCAGGTGGAATTCATCGGCGCCGGGAATGTCGTACACGATGACAATACCGGATCGGAACGGCCGCTGGTACGGGACCGGTGGGTCGAGATCCGGATCGAGATCGACCTGGATGCGGACTTGCAGCGCTTCTACTATGACGGGTTCCTGCTGAGTGAGGGCGCCTGGACGCACGGCACCGGAATCACAAGCATCGGAGCGCTTGACCTGTACGCCAACGGCTCGTCCGCAGTGTACTACGACGATCTCTCGCTGGCGGTGCCGGTGGCGGAGGACTGGTCGGAGGACTGGGACGACTACGCGACCGGACAAGACATGCACGGTGTGAACGGCTGGACCGGTTGGGACAACAATCCGGGAGCGACCGCTTTCACCAGTACGGCACAGTCGAAGAGCGCACCCCGCTCGGTCGAAATCGCGGGCGCGGCAGACCTCGTGC
>JAGOFF010000011.1 GCA_017997315.1 Clostridia bacterium | reverse complement strand
GCTTTACTCCTCCGTACCGGATCCGGCCCGGCGGAACAGCCCGGCTGGACACCGGTTGGCTCTTCCATTATAGAACCCTTCTCTTGCGGGCTTCAACGAGCGGCCGCCGCGGCGCGCCGCTTGTAACGGTCTTGTAATCCGATCGTAACCGGCCGGCGGATCAGTCCAGCAGCGCGGGGTTGTCGAGGATCTCGAACAGCTCGGCCGCCTCGTTCTTGCGGACGGTCTCCCGCACGGACAGCACGCGGAACCGGGCGGTTCCGGTACCAAACCGGACCTCGACGATATCGCCTTCCTTGACGTCCGATCCGGGCTTGGCCTGCTTCCCGTTGATCGACACGCGGCCGGCGGCGCAGACTTCGTTTGCGACCGTGCGGCGCTTGATGACCCGGGACACTTTCAGGAATTTATCGATCCGCATCGTTTGCTCCTTCCGGGAGCGGCATCACGGGGGACGCGCTCCGCTCCATCCGTTTCGCATGCTCCCACCAGCGGTCCATCTCGTCGAGGGACATCCCGTCGAGCGCAGCGCCGGCCGCAGAGGCCGCCTCCTCCATCCGGGTGAAGCGCAGGATGAACTTTTCGCACGCGCGGTCGAGCGCCAACTCGGGCTGCACGTCGAGACGACGGGCGTAGTTCACCACCGAGAACAGCAGGTCCCCGATCTCCTCCTCGAGCCGCTCTCCGCGCCGGTCGGCCTCCGCGGGGCTTGCGGCGGCCTCGCGGACCTCCGCGAGCTCCTCGAGGATCTTGTCCGCCGCCCCGTCCGCGTCCGCCCAGTCGAACCCGACGCCGGCGGCCTTGTGCTGCACTTTCTGGCTGCGGGTGAGCGCGGGCAGGGAGCGGGTGACCTCGCGCAGCGAGGCCGAGACCGTCCGCAGCCCTTTTTCCCGTCGTTTGTTCCGCTCCCAGGTCTCGATCACATCCGCGGCGGTCTGCGCCTCGTCGGTCCCGAACACGTGGGTGTGGCGCGAGATCAGCTTGCGGCAGATGCCCGACACGACGTCCCCCCAGCCGAAGCCGCCCGCCTCGTCCGCGAGGTCCGCATGGAACACGACCTGCATCAGGACGTCGCCGAGCTCGTCGCACAGTCGGGCCGGCTCGCCGGTGCCGATGGCGTCCACGACCTCGTAGGCCTCCTCGAGCATGTTCTTCGCCAAGCTTTCATGGGTCTGCTCCCGGTCCCACGGACAACCGTCCGGGGAGCGGAGGAAGTCCATGATCGCGAGCAGGTCGCCGATTTCGTAGGAGTCCCGCAGCCGTCCGTATTCTTCGCGCGTCGTCATGCCTTGCCGTGCCCCCTTATTCCATCATCCGGATCTGAAACCGGTCGATCAGCGTCTTTTCCACAAACTGTTCCCGCGAGAACGAGGTCTGCCGCCAGGCCGCGAATTCCCGTGTATTCTTCTCCATCCAGACCGGCAGGGGAACGCCGAGTTCCTTGCACATGGCCAGCAGGCAGCGGTCCAGGTTGAAGACCAGGGGCCGGCCGTCCTCGGGGATGCCGAGCGTCAGCCGGTTCAGCAGTTTGTTTTCCTGGTATATTGAGCCTTCCAACCTCACGAAGTCATCACCCCTTCATCTATTCTGTGCAGATTAACCGAAATAACCGCAAAAGGCGGATAAAATTCGGGCAAAAACGATCTTTATGACAGCCGACCTCTTTGGTACGATAAAGGTGCCTCTTCATCGAGGCACCCCTTACTTCATAACCCCCCCTCCTTGTATGCCGATGGTCCCCCCTGTCGGCATACTCTTTTTTTATCCGGCTCCATTCTACCTGAAAAACGACGAAGCGGGACGCGCTTTCCGTGGAATGCGCATCCCGCTCCGGGAGTGTAAACCGTATGCAGGGGCGCGGCCGGCCGGCTACTCCTCCGGCGCGGCCACCGCCTTGACCGCAGGGGTGAGCGTGCCTTTCCGGAATACCAGCGTGACGTCCGCGATGCCGGCGAGCTCCGTGGAGTGGCTGACCGCGATGACGCATTTCCCGCGGTCGTGCGCCAGCCGGCACAGCACGTCCGCGATCTCCTCCGCGGTTTCCGGATCCAGGTTCCCGGTCGGTTCGTCCGCCAGGATGACCTCCGCGTCGCACGCGAGCGCCCGGGCGATCGCGACGCGCTGCTGCTGTCCGCCCGAGAGCTTGAGCACGTTGCGCCGGATTTCGTCCTCCTCGAGTCCGAGCGAAATCAGGAGCTCCTTCGCATGGGCTTTCCGCACGGCGGAATCCGCCCCGCCCGCGCCGGCGATGTCCATCGCGGAGGTCACGTTTTCCAGCGCGGTCATGTAGGGGAGCAGGTTGTAGTTCTGGAAGATGAACGCCACGTGGTTCTTGCGGTGGTTCTGCAGGCCGCCCTTGCGGATGTCCTCGCCGCGGAACAGCACCCGGCCGGAACCGGGGACGTCGAGCGCTCCCGCCAGCGCCAGCGCCGTGGTCTTGCCCGAACCGGACGGTCCGTAGATCACGTACAGCCGGCCGGCCTCGAAAGCCGCGTTCAGATCCTTGAGCGTCTTTTTGGACGCGCCGGGGTAGGTATAGTTCACATCCTTGAATTCCAGGATCGCTTCCATGGGACGGCCTCCTCTAGTTTGCCTTGCTCAGGATCGTCTTGGGCTTGTACCGCATGACCGTCACCGAAGGAACCGCGGCGGACAACCCTACAATGAGCAGTCCCGCCCCGAAGAGCGACGCGATCACCCCCGGGGTCACCCGCACGTCGATCTCGTCCACGATGTCCACGTCCGCGAGGCCGGTCCGTCCGCCCAGTCCGCCCGGGAACGAGCGCGCTCCGCCCATCCCGATCCGGTCTCCGCCGCCGAAGCCGGACGGGGAGGCGTCCGCGCTCTGCTCCGCTGTGATCTCCTGCTGGAGCAGACGGTCCCCGACTTTCTGCGCGACCAGTTCCCCGCTGGCGAGCGAGAGCGCGAACGCAAGCACCGCGACGATGAGGACCTCCGAAACGTACTGCAGCACGACGCGGGCCTTGCTTTCACCGATGGCGAGCAGAACGCCGGTCTCATACAGCCGGTCGCGCGCCCACATCGTCAGGATCAGCGCCAGCACCGCGATCCCCGCGACGACCGTCACCAGCATGATCGTGTCCGCCTGGTCCGCGGCGTTCTCGACCGGTGCCATCATGGCCGCATAGGCCGCGTCGTTCCCGTCCAGCGTGAACGAATCCCAGTCGATGCCGTCGAGGGTCTGCGCCCATGCGATGACCGGTTCCACATTCGCGGGGTCGTCGAGGTAGAACGTGACGCTGTCGATACCGGCCGGTTCGGGCTCCGCGATCTCGGTGCCTGCGGCTTCCGCCTCGGCGGCGGCCCGGACCGCAGCGTTCATGTCCCCGATCGCGAGCGCGGTGCCGATGTCGGTGTAGATCGTGTTGTACGGGAGCATCGCGGTGAGGTTGAACCGGCCGAGCGCCAGTTCGTCAGCCTCCGCTTCAGCCTCATAGATCCCCGTGACGGTCACGGTGACCGTCTGCTCCGTGTCACCCGCGGGCGACAGATCGATCGTGTCCCCGACAGACAATCCGTTCGTCTCCGCGAGCGTCGATTCGATCAGGGCGGACGCGGTGTCGGAACCGGTGATATGCCCGCCTTCGAGCAACGTGCTCGAACCCGATGAGAAATCCTCGGCCAGCGCGGTGGACGACACCCCGGACACCGTGAAAGTTCCCATCGTCATCCCGCCGGCCAGGCCGCCCTCCGGACGCGCGGGCGCGTCCTTGCCGCCCGCTTCCGCATCGGCAGCCGCGTCGGCAGCCGCGTCGTCACTCCCGGTCACCTCGACCGCAATCAGCGTCGGGGAGTCCGCCTGTGTGCCGGCGGCCGCGTTGTAGTCCAGAACGTGTTCATTGGCGGCCACCTGTGCGATCATGGCCTCGGTGACCGGTTCGGTTTCCATGCTGAAACGTCCCGGCTGCGTACCCTGACCGGACCCTCCGGACGCGGCGGCGCCGGAGAACATCTCCCGCATCGCCTTCTGGGTGTCGTACCGCAGCGTCACGGTCCCGCCGAGCCGCTTTCGTGCGGCCTCCCCGGCATACTCCGTCGCGTTGCGGATCGCAAATCCCGCCAGAACCATGTTCGCGATGATGAAAAACAAGACGGCAAGGATGGCTGTCCGGGCCTTTCTCCGCCGTACTGCAAGCAACGCCCGCTTCATAAAACCCATGGCTGACACCTCCGCTGATCCGCTGCCGGCATCCCGGCCCGATTACCAATTTACTCCGCCAATGTGGAGCCGCCGGGTTACGGTTGGGAACAAATGTGTACGGGAAAAAGAGGGGGGTCCGCGCCGCGGGACCTCCGGGGCGCTAAATCTCCATTCTGTCATGCGGGTTTGGTTATCCTGCCGAATTGCGCCCCCTGTTTTTCCTGCGCTATGCTGTCTTTATATCGGCTCCGGCATCTGGTACGATAGGGTCACTTTATACGGGGGGACACCGAATGGACCGTTCTCAAACCGCCGTTTTCTGGCAGAACATCCTGGCTCTGCTGGAAAACGAAATGACCGAACTCAGCCTGAAAACCTGGATCCAGCCCATGGAAGCGGTCTCCGCGGGAGGCGGCGTGCTGTCGCTGGCCGCGCCCAACGATTTCCACCGCGGCTTTGTGGAGATGTATCTCCCGCTGCTGCGCAACGCCGCACGCCAGGTGTCCGGACAGGACTTCGACGTGCGCATCGTCGTGTCCGGCCAGGACGCGGCTCCCGTGGTGCCGGAGGACCGTCCCGCGGGCGGCAACGGGCAGGGGCTCAATCCCAACTACAGCTTTGCGAATTTCGTCGTCGGATCGGGCAACCGGTTCGCGCACGCCGCCTGCGTCTCGATCGCGGAAAAAACCGCGGGCAACAACTTCAACCCGCTGTTCATCTACGGGGGGTCCGGCCTGGGCAAGACCCACCTCATGCATGCCATCGGGAACCATGTGCAGAAGCGACATCCCTCCTGCAACCTGGTCTACGTCCAGAGCGAGCGCTTCGTGAACGAGTTCATCAACACGATCACCGAGGGGAGCTTCGACAGTTTCCGCAACAAATACCGCAACGCGGGCATGCTGCTCATCGACGACATCCAGTTCATCGAGGGCAAGGTGCAGATGCAGGAAGAGTTCTTCCATACGTTCAACTCCCTCTACGAGAGCGGCAAAAACATCATCATGACCTGCGACAAGCCGCCCACCGCGCTTTCCACACTGGAAGAGCGGCTGCGCACCCGTTTTTCGAGCGGGCTCATCGTGGACATCCAGCCGCCCGACTACGAGACCCGGCTCGCGATCCTGAACCGCCGCGCACAGGACGAGAACGTCCAGGTGCCCGAGGACGTGTGCGATTTCATCGCTTCGCACATCGCAACCAACATCCGCGAACTCGAAGGCGCGCTCAAAACCGTGCTGTACTACTCCATGCTCGCGGGCGAGCTGTCGGTCGAGACCGCACGCGAAGCGCTCAAGGACCTCATCCAGCCCACCGCCCGGGTCAAGCTTTCTCCGGACGCCGTGACCGACGTGGTCGCCCGCTACTACAACATGTCCATGGACGACATCAAGTCGAGCCGCCGCAGCAAAGACGTCGCGAATCCGCGGCAGATCGCGATGTACCTCTGCCGGACAGTGCTCAGCATGTCCTTCCCGGAGATCGGCATCTACTTCGGGGGACGCGACCATTCGACCGTGATCCACGCCTGCGACAAGATCACCGCCGAGCTCTCCGCCCAGAACACCGACCTGATCAAGGACCTCGCCGGGATCCGGAAGCGTCTTTCGCTGTGATCCCGGTTGCTTGGGTTATCCACACAAACCTGTGGATATGTGGATAACCCTGTGTGGACAAAAAGTGGACAAATCAGCAACCCTCTTTTTATCCACAAAACATCCACACGCAAACCCATTTTCTCCACAATCCGTCCACACCCTCAAAGGAGCGCACCTCTAAGAAAAAATCCGATCATCCACAGTGTCCACCGCCTATAATAAGAAGAGTGTTACAATAGAAAGAACTGAATGCCGACAGGAGGGCCGTCCATGAAATTCGTCTGCGCCAAAGAAACCCTGGTCGAGGCCATCGCGACCGTGCAGAAGTCCATCGCGACCCGGACTCCGCTTCCCATCCTGGAAGGCATCCTGCTCGAGGCGGGAGAAGACGCGGTCAAGATGACCGGGTACGACCTCGAAACCGGCATCGAATGCAAAGTGAACGCCGACGTCATGCAGGAGGGCAGTCTGGTCATCAACGCCCGCATGTTTGGTGAAATCGCCCGCAAACTCCCCGAATCCACGGTCGCGATCGAAACCGGCGCCAACAACACCGTTGCGATCGACTGCGGATCCTCCCGGTTCACCATCAAGTGCATGCCGGCCGAGAACTACCCCAAACTCCCGCTCGTCGAGGAATCCGAGCGCATCACGCTGCCCCAGAAGATGCTGCGCGACATGATCCGTCAAACCCTGTTCGCGGTCAGCACGGACGAGAGCCGCCCGATCCTCAACGGCTGCTTCATCAAGTGCGACGGACAGGTGGTCGAGATGGTCGCCATCGACGGCTTCCGGCTCGCGCTCCGCAGGAGCGAGATCACCGAGGGCGTCCGCACGATGAGCTTCATCGTCCCGGGCAAGGCGCTCAGCGAGACCGGCCGGATCCTCGAGAACGTGGACGATCCGGTCGAGATCTACTCGTCCCAGAACCACATCCTGTTTGACACAGGCCGGGTCAAGCTGGTTTCCCGCCTGATCCAGGGCGACTACATGAACTACCGCAGCTTCATCCCCACCACGGCCGAGACGACCATCGTACTGTCGACCCAGGCCTTCCTGTCCGCGATGGAGCGCGCGTCGCTGATCATCACGAGCGACGACCGGCGTTTCCCGGTCCGGTTGACGACCGAGAGCGACGACAGCCTGGTCGTGAGCGCCACCACCGACGTGGGCGCGATGCGCGAGGAAGTCCCGGTCTCCCTGCTGGGAAACCGCATCGACATCGACTTTAATCCGCGGTATTTCCTCGACGCGCTCAAAGTCGTCGATGACGAAGAAATCTCGGTGGTATTCAACGGGGCGCTCGGCGCCTGCGTGATCCGTCCTGTCGAGGAAAACCGCTTTGCCTACCTTGTCCTGCCGCTGCGCAAATAGCGCCGGCACATCCACCGCTTCCGTATGAGGGTGACCCGGATCCAACTCCAGGATTTCCGGAACTACGACCGGCTGGATCTGTCCGTCGGCCCCGGAATCAATGTGTTTTTCGGCGAGAACGGACAGGGCAAGACCAACCTGCTCGAAGCCGTGTATCTGTGCGCCTGCGCCCGGTCCCACCGCACACCGCGGGATGCGGACCTCATCCGAAAGGGTGCGGACGGATATTCCGCCGGTGTCCGGTTCACGGATGCGCGCGGTTACGAGGAGGAACTCCAGGTCGCGTATCTCGACGCGGTCCCGGGTGATCCCCAGCGCGTCCGCGCGACACGGATCGTCACCCGGGACGAGGTCCGGTTGCATCGCATCGCGGACATGATGGGCGTCTTCAACGCGGTCATCTTTGCTCCCGAGGATCTCATGCTCGTCAAGGAAGGCCCCGCAAACCGGCGGCGTTATCTGGATATCCTTCTCTCGCAGGTTCGGCCCTCCTACTTCCACGACCTGCAGGTTTTCCAGAAAACCCTGCAGCAGCGCAACCGTCTTCTCAAGACGATGCGCGACACCGGTGCGGCCGACGACGGCCAGCTGGATGTCTGGGACCTGTCCCTGGCGGCAGGTTCCGCACGGATCCTGCGGGAGAGGCTGCATTACGCGCACCGGATCGCCGAGAAGGCGGCGGAACACCATTCCCGTATCTCGTACGGAAAAGAGAAGTTAAACGTACGATACAGGACCGTGTCCGGTATACGTCCGGAAATGAGTCTGGAAGAGATGGCGGATACCCTGTATAGAAAACAGAAAGCAATGATTTCCGAAGATATCTCTCGAGGGCTCACCTCGGTCGGACCGCATCGGGACGACCTCGAACTAACGCTCGACGGGAACAATATGCGGCTGTTCGCCTCCCAGGGACAGCAGCGTTCGGCGGTACTGGCTCTCAAGCAGGCGGAGCTGGCGATCGTCCTCGAGGAGACCGGAGACATGCCGGTGCTCTTGCTGGACGACGTCATGTCCGAGCTGGACGCCGGGCGTCGCGCCTCGCTGATCGAGGGGATGCGGGACGCCCAGGTGTTTGTCACCTGCACCGAACCCGAGCATATCGGCACACGGCTCGAACGGCTGCTCGGGGATGCCGGAGAGGAATCGATCCGGTACTTCAGGGTCAATGAGGGTTGCATAACCCCCGTTGACCCTGTCAACGATGGCGCCGTTGACCCAGTGTGTGGTGGCACGGTCGAACCTGCAGACCCGGTGGTCGGAGGGGAACCGGCGGAGCCGGACGGGGAGTCGCCCGGAGAGCGGGAGGAGACCCCGGAGGGACCGGCCAAGACCCCCGATATGGTATAATGGATTGGATATCCACCCCCAGGAAAGGAACGCCCGCGGACGTATGTATGTCCACATCGGCGGGGAGTCTTGCCTCCCCGATTCCTGCATCATAGGAATTTTCGATCTGGATTCGACCACTGTCGAAGGGTCCGCAACGCGTGATTTTCTTGCCCGGACCGAGCAGGAGGGTCGACTGGAGGCGGTATCCCCAGAGATTCCCCGATCTTTTGTGCTTGCGGTCGACCGGGTATACCTGACACCGGTTTCTTCGTCCACGATCCGGCGAAGGATGACGGAGCGGACATGACGGGACAGGACAACAAGCAATACGGATGCCGGGGATAGGAACGTACCCGTACCGGAAGTGCCAGCAACAGGATGGTGTCTGAATGATTGGAACAAAGAATAATAGAGCAAACAGATTTTATGCCGCGGATCAGGGAATCCCTGAGAAGGCCCTCCCCATCGCAGGTGGCGGGTTGTCGGCCGACGATCTGGACGACGTTGCCAACCTGGCTGTGAATCCGCACGCGCTCAAGGACGACGATTTCAACGAAGAGGAAGAGATCGTCGATCAGGCGTTGGCCGGACAGGAACAGTTCGACACATCCAACTCCTCCGCCTACAGCGAGAGCGATATCCAGGTTCTGGAAGGACTTGAGGCGGTCCGCAAGCGTCCCGGCATGTATATCGGAGACACCACCACCCGCGGACTCCACCACCTGGTATACGAGATCGTCGCCAACTCCGTGGACGAAGCGCTGGCGGGACGCTGCGACCATATCGACGTGGCCGTACGTCCGGACAACAGCGTCGTCATCCGCGACAACGGCAGCGGAATTCCCGTCGGCATCCACCCCAAGATGGGGATCCCGACAGTGGAGGTCGTCCATACGATCCTGCATGCCGGCGGCAAGTTCGGCGGAGGCGCATACAGCGTGTCCGGCGGACTGCACGGCGTCGGCGCTTCGGTGGTCAACGCGCTCGCGGAATGGATGGAGGTCGATGTCGCCCGGGACGGGTCGATCTATCGGATCCGTTTTGAGCGGGGGCATACCGTACGAGAGCTTGAGGTCGTCGGGACATCCGAGCAAACCGGGACGACCACCCGGTTCCGTCCGGATCCGGAAATCTTTCCGGACATCCATTTCGACTTTGATCTGATGATCACCCGTTATCGGGAGATGGCTTTCCTCAACAAGGAAGTCACCATCGTGCTTCGGGACGAACGCCAGGAACCCGCGTTGGAGAAGACGCTCCATTACGATGGCGGAATCGTATCGTTTGTCGAGTATCTCAACAAGAATCGCGAAGCGCTGTACAAGGTCCCGATCTATTTTGCGGCCCGCAACGGCGATTGCTTTGTCGAGGTGGCGATCCAGTACAACGACGGATACGCGGAGAACGTTTACTCCTATGCAAACAATATCGCGACGATCGAAGGCGGTACGCACCTGACCGGATTCCGGTCCGCTCTCACCAAAGTCATCAACGATTACGCCCGCAAGTACAAGATGATCAAGGACAGCGACCGCAACCTGCAGGGGGAGGATGTCCGGGAAGGTCTCGCCGCCATCATCAGCGTCAAACTCCCGGAGCCCCAGTTTGAGGGACAGACCAAGACCAAGCTTGGCAACAGCGAGATCCGGACGATGGTCGAGTCCGTCATGAACGAACGTCTCTCCGCATATCTCGAGGAGAATCCAGCGGTCGCCCGCGCCACCATCGACAAGTGCCTGTCCGCGTCCCGGGCGCGCGATGCCGCACGCAAAGCCCGCGACATGACCCGGCGCAAGAACGCGCTGGATTCCAACGCACTCCCGGGGAAACTCGCGGACTGCCAGGAGAAAGATCCGCAGTTCTGCGAACTCTTCATCGTCGAGGGCGACTCCGCAGGCGGATCCGCAAAACAGGGCAGAGAGCGCAAGTACCAGGCCATCCTGCCGCTGTGGGGCAAGATGCTCAATGTCGAGAAGGCCAGGATCGACAAGGTCTATGACAATGAGAAACTCCAGCCGGTGATCATGGCGCTCGGTGCCGGGATCGGAACGGATTTCGACCTGAACCGGCTGCGTTACCACAAAGTCATCATCATGGCGGACGCGGACGTCGACGGATCCCACATCCGTACGCTGCTTCTGACCTTCTTCTTCCGGTACATGCCGGATCTCGTAAAAGCCGGACATATCTACCTGGCTTGCCCGCCGCTGTATCGGGTATATGAAGGAAACAACTCGTTCTATGCCTACGACGATGCGGATGTGGCGGCGATCAAGGAAAAGACCGGATGGAAGGATCCCAAACTCCAACGCTTCAAAGGACTTGGCGAGATGAGCGCGGAGCAATTGTGGGAGACCACCATGGATCCGACCACCCGTAAACTGCTTCGTGTCGAACTCTCGGATGCTCAACAAGCGGATGATATCTTTACCCTCCTGATGGGAGACAAGGTGGAACCCCGGAAAGAGTTCATCCAGGTGAATGCGAGATACGCACAGACGGATATCTGATCCAGTTCAACTCTGTGGATCGGCCCCGATGTTTCACATGAAACATCGGGGCTTTTCTGTTCCGAAATGTCGATGGTTGTAGGGCGATCACGGATGGAACCAGGAGCAAAAATCGTTTTCAATCAGGCTTATATGATAGAATGAAGCCGTTGTGATGAGCGGGCGGAAGGAGCAGCACGGATGGGACATATTCTGGCGATCGTTAACCAGAAGGGTGGCGTGGGGAAAACCACCACGACGGTCAATCTGGCCGCTTATCTGGCAAAGAACGGAAAGGAAACACTTCTCCTGGACTCGGATCCGCAGGGGAATTCCACGAGCGGGATCGGAAAGGTCAAGAAGACCCTCCAGTCGACAACGTACGATGTCCTGATCAATCAGATTCCGTTGAAGGATGTCGTCGTGGAATCCGGTCGAAAGAATCTATGGATCTGCCCCAGCAACATCAATCTGGCAGGTGCGGAAGTCGAACTGGTCGATCTTGTTTCACGTGAAACAAGATTGAAGGAAGCGCTTGAGCCTGTCCGGGGTATGTATGACTTCATCCTGATCGACTGCCCGCCTTCACTGGGCTTGCTGACCATCAATGCCCTGACTGCGGCAACCGGGATTCTGGTACCGATCCAAAGCGAGTATTATGCGCTGGAAGGCTTGACCCAGCTGATGGAGACGGTCAACCTGGTCAGAAGGCAGTTGAACACAAAACTCGAGATCTTCGGCGTCCTCATGACAATGTATGACAAGCGGACCCAGCTCGCGAAGCAGGTGGCGGACGACGTGAAGAATGTTTTCGGGGAAAAGGTGTTCCGTACGATCATTCCTCGAAATGTACGGCTCAGCGAAGCCCCCAGTTTCGGGTTGACCATTTTGGAGTATGACAAGAAGTCCAAAGGGTCCGACGCCTATTACGATTTGGCACGCGAAGTCATCAAACGCGCAGGGAGGTAGGCCATGGCAACGAACACAAGTAAAGCAAGAGGCGCCGGAAAAGGGCTTGGTAAAGGGCTGGGCGCGCTGCTGGCCGAGGAATCTCTGTCCGTAGATATGCAGGATGCGGTCAATCGCCTCCCGTTGAACGACTTGAATCCGAATATGGATCAGCCGCGCAAGCATTTTGATAAGGAACGCCTGAAGGAACTTGCGGATTCGATCCGTCAGAACGGTATTATCCAACCGATTATTGTCACGCGCTCGGAAACGGGATACCGGATTGTCGCAGGAGAGCGGCGCTGGCGTGCCGCTCGGATCGCAGGTCTCAAGGAAATCCCGGCCATTGTCAGGGAATTGACGGATACGCAGGTCCTGGAGCAGGCCTTGATCGAGAATATCCAGCGTCAGGATCTGAATCCGATCGAAGAAGCCCAGGCGCTGGATCGGTTGATGAAAGATCACAACATGACTCAGGAGCATCTGTCGACCATGATCGGACGGAGCCGGCCTGCGATCGCAAATACGGTCCGGCTTTTGGCGTTGAATGACTTTATCCGCCAAATGGTAATCGATGAATCCCTTACAGCCGGGCATGCCCGGGCGCTTCTGGCGCTGCCGACGGACGAGATCCGGGTACAGGCGGCAAAAACCATCGTGAACAAGGCCTTGAATGTCCGCCAGACCGAAGTTCTGGTCAAGAATCTTCTTCGAAACGGGAAGAAGCCTCCGAAACCCGCGGTGGATGCCGTGTTCGCCGCCAGTGTCAAGGATCTGGAGCATCGTCTGCAATCCTGTCTCGGAACAAAAGTGCTGATTCAGGACAAGAAGAGCAAAGGCAAGATCGTCATCGACTACTACTCCTATGAGGACCTGGACCGGATCCTCGAAAAGATGGGACTCCCCGGAAGCAAGTGAACGCGTCATGCAAAGGCTGAATTGACACGCGAACAGCCTCAATGTAGAATGACTAGGCGCCGAAACAGGTTCAGGACAAGTGTTCGGGCCTGGCCGGCCGATTGGGAGAGATGGCCGAGCGGCTTAAGGCACTGGTCTTGAAAACCAGCGCGGTGTGACCCACCGCCGTGGGTTCGACTCCCACTCTCTCCGCCAGGAAATCCCTCCGGCTGATCCGGACCCCCATCGACCCGGAATGAGGGCAGCAAGGACGCAGCGGAAGTCATACAATAGAATAGTCGCCAACCGGGCAGGCAAACCATTCGGAGAAGTACCCAAGTCGGCCGAAGGGGACGGTTTGCTAAACCGTTAGTAGGGGTAACCCTAGCGCGGGTTCGAATCCCGCCTTCTCCGCCAATAACAAGAGCCGCCTTTACGGGCGGCTTTTGTTATTGGCGGAGAAGGTACTTCTCGCGCCAGGGTAGTCCGAAGAATACGGGCAGCTTTTGTTATTGGCGGAGAAGGTACTTCTCGCGCCAGGGTAGTCCGAAGAATACGGGCAGCTTTTATTATTGGCGGAGATATGCCTCACGTTGAGCAGGGTGAAGTGGCACGTCAAGCACAGAGCATACAAAGTATTGACGACACGCATCTTTACTACATATTATGTAGCCATTCTATCTTGGCGCACGGAAGGAATTGATCCGATGCTTACCCGTTGCGAGGCAGGCTTTTCCCAGATCGATATCACGCCGGACTTTCCGGTTGAACTGATCGGTTGCTATCGGCCCGACAGCACCTCCCGCGGGGTTCTGCATCCGCTGTGCGCGCAGGCGGCGGTGTTCAGCCGTGCAGGCGAACGGTACTGCCTCGTCACGGTGGACAGCCTTGGACTGACAACCGGGCTTTCCGACACATTGCGGCAGCGGATCGCGCGAATACTAGGCACATCCGCATCCGCCGTCATGCTCTGTTTCTCGCACACGCACTCCGCGCCCGCTCCGCTGTCCCCCTTGAACGGGGAACGGTACTACCAACTGCTTTGCGAACGGATCGAACAGTGTGTCGCCGAAGCCGCATCGAGTCTTCGGCCGTGTTCTGCGGGGTGGTCAGTAACGGAGACCGGAATCGGCGAGAATCGGCGGGAAGGCTGCACGGAGGTGGATCGGAGACTGGGCGCACTCCGGGTGACCGATGCGGGAACCGGCCGGCCGATGGCTGTTCTGGTCCGGCTGACCGCGCACGCGAACATCCTGATGAGCGGGAACGACCGGATTTCGAGCGACTTCTTTCATACGGTGCGCACGAAGCTGCAGGAATGGCTCCAGTGTCCGGTGATGCTCATCCAGGGGGCGGCGGGAAACATCAAGCCGACGGGGGTGGACAAGATCCTCGGAGGCGGACTGCCGGATCTGGACTGGATTGCGGAGCAATTGTTCCAGGATGCAAAGCGGTTATCAACCGATACCGCTGATGTGGGGTGCCTGCAGATGGCCTCACGACCGATCCGACTCGTTTCAGACGTTCCGCTCGCAGCGGAAGCCGAACGCATCGCGGCCGACGCGCGTCGGGAGTGCGGAGTGGATGGAACCGCGTGGCTGGCGGAATGCGGACGCCTTCGCGAAGCCGAAGTTACGGAACAGATCCAGGAGCGGGAGATCCATCTTTTCCGGTTGAATGACGGCGGATTCTGCGGAGTACCGGATGAACTGTTCTGCGAGATCTCGCTGGATGCCGCATCCCGGGCGGGGACGCCGCTTTTCTTTCTGAACGGCTACACCAACGGGTGCGCAGGGTATCTCCCGCATCGCGCGGAGTGGGTAAAGGGCGGTTACGAGACACTGTACAGCTATCTTTCCTACTATCCGTTCCACGAGCATGTGCTGCCGTTTCGCCCCGACACCGCGGATCGAATCGCCGAAGAGGCCGTACGGATGTGGATGTCGTCCGCGAGGGCGTGAAGGACGAGTGATTCGATTCCAGCTGAGACTTGACTGGCACACCATACATAGTATTTTTATTATATATTTTTTAATATTTATTCTTAAATACATATTGCAGATACCCCAGACAGGAGGTTTTACCCATGGAGTACCGCGTATCGCAGACCGAACCGCGCCGCATCGAGATCCTCTCGTCCGATCCGCCTCTGGATTCCGAGTCCGCGTCGATGGACTGGGTCGCACTGTGCTGGGAGCACGATGTCACCCGGCTGCTGGTGCATGACGCCGCGTTGGGCGATGCGTTCTATCAGCTGAAGACCAAGGTCGCGGGCGCGGTCATCCAGAAAATGGTGAATTATGGAATCCGGATGGCGGTCGTGATCGGGGATACGCCCCGCGGGACCGCGCATTTCCATGAAATGCAGCGGGAGGCGAACCAGGGCCCGCATTTCCGGGTGTTCGGGGATGTCGAGGCCGCGTCGCGCTGGCTGGATGAATGACCGGGTCGTCCGGGCTCTCCGGCACGGTTGAACTCCCCGGGAGCAATGCCTACAATAGCAGACACAGTCCCGGGAGAACCGGGGAGGGAAAGAGGATGTCCGTCCATGTCAATGCGTAAATCCGTCTTGCCGGCCGCGCTGATCGCGCTGCTGATGCTGGTTTCCGGCTGCGGGGGACTCACGCGGGACACGAGTCCGTACTTCACGACCGCGACCGCTGCGACCAAGCCGATCTTTGAGTTTTCCGTCGAGGACGGGGCAGCCACCCTGGAGGCCTACAACGGCAGCGATGTCCAGGTCACCGTGCCGGCTTCCTATGACGGGAACCCGGTCCGGGCGATCGGGGCGGATGCTTTTTCGGGCAATGAGAACCTGGAAACGGTCGTCATCCCGGAACCGGTGGAGAGTTTGGGCGCGCAGGCGTTCTACGACTGCATGCGGTTGACCTCCGTCACACTACCGGACACCCTGACCTCCGTCGGCGACGCAGCGTTCTACAACTGTTCCGCGCTTCTCTCGGTCGTTCTGCCGGAGAGGGTCGAATCGCTCGGGACCTATGTCTTCGCGGAGTGCGACATGCTCAAGGAGGTCACCCTCCCACCGGATCTGACGACGCTCAGCGAGGGGCTGTTCTACAATGCCCCGGACATCAAGACTGTCGCGCTCCCCGAGACGCTGACCTCCATCGGCGAAGTCGCGTTCTATGGATGCAGCCAGCTGAACGAACTGGATATCCCGGACGGCGTCGCGGAAATCGGGCCGTATGCGTTCTCGCTTTGCCAGCGCATGACCGCGTTCGATCTCCCGGCGGCGGTCACAACCTATGCGGACGGACTGTTCGCGAACTGCACCGGACTGACCGCCTATGAAATTCCCGCGCATATCACCGCAATCGGGGAAGGGGTGTTTTCCGGCTGTACCGGTCTGGTGACGATGACCATCCCGGATACGGTCACCACCCTGGGCGGCGCGGTGTTTGCTGAATGCACCGGTCTGACCGAGGTCCGGCTGCCGTCGTGGATCACCGAGATCGGGGACGGGATGTTCAGCGGCTGCGACGCGCTGGTTGAGTACACCGTACCGAAGACGGTCACACGGTTGGGCGAAGGCGTGTTTTTTGAGTGTACGAACCTCGTATCCGTCTCGATTCCGGACAGTGTCACCGAAATCGGGATGTCCGCGTTCGGCTCCTGCACATCGCTTGCCTCGCTTCGGCTGCCCGCCGGAGTGACCACGATCAGCGACAGCCTTTTCTACGGATGCAGCGCCATGAAGGAGTTCACGGTGCCGGACACGATCACCGCAATCGGGGGCGGCGCGTTCAACAACTGCACCGGACTGGTGTCGGTGACGATTCCGGACGGGGTGGCGGACATCGGGGAATCCGCGTTCGGGGGGTGCTCGTCGCTGCGCTCGATCCGGCTGCCGAGCGGCCTGACCCGGCTCGGCGCCAGCCTGTTCACCGGCTGCTCGATCCTCGAGGACATCGACATCCCGGACAGCGTAACGGAGATCGGAGCGTCCGCGTTCGCCAACTGCGTCGCGCTGGAGTCGGTCGACCTGCCCCAGGGGGTTACTGCACTCAGCGACAATCTGTTCAACGGCTGCACCGGGCTCAAGTCGTTCAAGGTGCCGGGGACCGTCACCACCATCGGAAACGCCGTTTTCTACAAGTGCACCAACCTCGCGTCGATCGTCTTCCACGACCGGGTCACCGGTATTGGGGATTATGCGTTCTACGAGTGCGGTTCATTGACCCGCGTGATCATCCCGAAGGGAGTCAGCGCGGTCCAGGACAGCGCCTTCTTCTCCTGCACCGCGCTCCAGCGGGCCGAGATCCATTCCGGGGTCACCGAGATCCACGGTTCCGCCTTTACGAATTGCGCGCCGGGGCTGGTGATCGTTGGGGAGAAGGGTTCGCAGGCCGAGACGTTCGCGGCGGACAAGAGCTTCACGTTCCAGGAGGGCTGAACGGATGGAGCCGGATCGGGCGGACATCTTCCGCCGGTTGGTCGCCGGAGTCGCCGGACTGAGCGGAGTCGAATCGATCGGCTTGAGCGGCGGGGGCGTCGAGTTTCCCGTCCCGGGGCCCTGTCTCCCGGATTTTGAGGATGGGGACATCGATCTCTTTGTCTATGGAGAGACGATACCGGGGGCGAAGGAGCGGCAGGCCCTGATGGACCGGTTGTCCGACGTTCTGGAAGACGTCCGGATCGGTGCGATTCAAGGTGGGGTGTGGGGCATAGGGGACTTCGCTTGCATTGGGGGCGTCGAGACGTGTGTGATGTACTTCACCACCGCGGAGACCCGCGCGGAATTGGACGGCATCCTGGCGGGGCGGCATCCTGACCGCGACGCGGGCGGCTTCTTTCCGACCGGACGATGCGCGATGTACCGTTCCATACGGATTCTGCACGACCGGACCGGCTATCTGGCACGTCTTCGGGAGTCGGTACGGATCTATCCGGAGACGCTCGCGGAAAAGCTGACGCAGTACCACCTGGATCGCCTGGCGGATCCCGAGGATCTGGAACGCGGGGTGGCCCGGCGGGACCCGCTTTTTTACCATCATGCGCTTGATCGGGCGCTGGACCACTTTCTGCAGGCGCTTTTCGCCATGAACCGATGCTTTTTTCCGAGCCGGAAACGTTCCCTGGCGATCATGGAATCGTTCCACGTGAAACCAAACAAATGTGCGGAACGTCTGCTTGCCGTTGTGGCGGACGGCGGACTCCCGGACGGCATCCGGACTTCCTTTGATGGTTTTCAGGAGCTCTCCGGGGAACTGCGGTCACTCGCCTGCCCATCGGACGCCATAACGTTTTGATCCTGAAATCATGCGCTGTCTTTATCTGTCAGCACCTGCGTGGTAGACTCAGACCATGACGCACTGGATGCCGCGGATCCGGCATCGTCCGGATCCCGCCGCAGACGCCCCGAAACGGGCGCTCCCTGCCGAGCGGAGGATCCCGCCATGGCCGATCGGAATGTCATCGTCATCGGAGCCGGCATCGCCGGACTGACGGCCGGCTGCTACCTGCAGATGAACGGGTACCCGACCACGATCCTGGAGATGGGATCGACGCCGGGCGGGTTGTGCACGTCCTGGAAACGGGGCGGTTACACGTTTGACGGCTGCATCCGATGGCTGTTCGGAGCGGTCCCCTACAGCCCCATGAACAAATACTGGCTCGAGGTGGGGGCCCTCCAGGACGGGCGGATCACACGTTTCACGGAATATAAAAAAACGGAGTACGCGCCCGGACAGTTCTTTTCCATGTACACCGACGCGGATTGGCTGAGTGCCGAGATGCTGCGGGTCGCCCCGGAGGACGCGAAGCGGATCGCGGAGTTCATCCGCACGATCAAGCGCGCCGCACGGGGTCGTATCCCGGGGGACAAGGCGTTCGAAATCTGCAATCCGCTGGACCGGCTGGTGATCCTGCTGGGTGCGGCCCCGCTGTTCCGGGTGTTCCGCAGGTACGGCCGGATGACGGTCCGGGAGTACGCGGAGCATTTCCGCAGTCCGGTGCTCCGGGAGAATCTTGCCGACATGATGGGCTTGTATGACGATCTCCCGATGGCGCTGCTGTTCGCGATGGCCGGCTGGATGCATGCCGGTGGCGTCGGATACCCGCTGGGAGGTTCGTTGGGGTTCGCCCGTTCCATCGAGACCCATTTCCGCCGTCTGGGCGGGACGGTCCGGTACCAGAGCCGGGTCAAGCGCATCCTGACGGATAAGGGGCGCGCGATCGGAGTCGAACTCGAGAGCGGGGAGAAGAAGCGCGCGGACGTCGTGATATCGGCCGCGGACGGGTACGACACGCTGTACCGCATGCTGGGCGGGGAATATGTGGACAAGGAATCCGCGGCGATGTTCGGCACGTTGAACGGCGGCCCGCACGGCCGGTTGTTCGATCCTCTGATCCAGGTTTCGATCGGAGCGAACAAGCTGTTCCGGGAAACCGCGCACACGATCCGGCATCTTGTCGACACCCCGATCCGGATTGACGACACCCATACCGCAAGCGCCCTGGATACGACGATCTACCATTTCGACGGCTCCCTCGCCCCGCCGGGAAAGACCACGATCGTGGTGCTGATCCGGACGGACTTCGAGTACTGGAACCGGCTGGCCGCGGAGGACGCGGAGCGGTACGAAGAGGAAAAAATACGCATCGGGCGCGAGGTGGTCCGCGCGCTGGATCCCGGCCCGGTCCCGCCGGACAGCGGGGAAGGTCCAGGCGGCGGGATCGAGCCCCGAACCGCTCGGATCCCGGGTTTGGCGGAGGCGGTCGAGGTGATCGATGTGATGACTCCGGTGACGATGCAACGCCAGACCAACAACTTCCGCGCGAGTTTCCAGGGATGGTTCCCGACGGTCGACACGTTCCGGCGCAGGATCCCCAAAACCCTGCCCGGCCTGTCCGGATTCTACCGGATCGGGCAGTGGACCGTACCCGGCGGGGGGCTCCCGAGCGTACTGCTCACCGGCCGGCATGTCGCGCAGATCCTGTGCCGACAGGACGGAAGACGGTTCACCATCCGGACGTAACGCCAGCGGAAAGATTGCCGACGAAGGAGGAGGATCCCATGCGGACACTGGATACCGGGCGGCTGGTCCTGCGCCCCTGGCGCGAGGAGGATGCGGAGGATCTGTTCGCTTATGCCCGGAACCCGGCCGTCGGTCCGGCCGCGGGATGGAAGCCGCATGCGGACCTCGACGAGTCGCGCCGGATCCTGGCGCACTTCATCGCGCAGGGCGACGTCTGGGCGATCGAGGAAAAGGAGTCCGGACAGGTCGTCGGATCGTTCGGACTGCACGCGGACGATATCCGCCGAAACGACCGGGCCCGGATGATCGGGTATGTGCTTCGGGAGGAATCCTGGAGCCGCGGATACATGACCGAAGCGGTCCGCGCGGTACTCCGGCACGCGTTTGAGGATCTGGGGCTCGAACTGGTTTCGGTACGGCACTATCCTTTCAACGAGCGATCCCGGCGCGTGATCGAGAAGGCCGGATTCCGGTACGAGGGCACACTGCGCCGTGCGATCCGCCGATATGACGGAGTGGTGCTGGATGACTGCTGCTGGTCGATGACCCGGGAGGAGTACTTCTTGTCGACCTTGGCGGACGAACGGAAACCATAAGATATACGGGATATAGATCCGTCAACCGAACGAATACCTGATATCACGCATTTCTGGTTCGAAAGGTGATTTCGCAAACGGATGCTTTGCGAAACCGGTGCATCGGACGCGGGAACATGCCGTCCGCAGCACGGTTGCGGTCATCCCGGCACAAGTCCGCCTTGTCCCCTATGGAACAGAAAACGATGTAGCGAAACGCACCCAGGCCGCGGGTGTGTTTTCATTCTGTTTTTTTAACGAAAAGTGACAATCCCTATGTTCAATCGAAGTTGCCGCCAACCATGCAGGAAATGCCGGAGAGCCCGTGCAGAAAAACAGAAACCCAAGCAGCCTGTCCAACCTGTCCAGTCGACATCCGCAGCGGAGTTGTAAGGATAACCATTCGGATGGATGTATATCCTTCACAACCGCGGAGCCGTCGGGGAATGACGTGTTACAAAAAATCATTGTTCACAACGGAAATGGATGAAAAACACTTGTGTGACAATCACAGTCTTCCCTGCAAATCGTTTTAGCGTCCGGTGGAACCGCCGATAGAGAAATGCAGGGCAAAGGACGGAAACCATCCGCCACCCCTCGGAAGGAGCCTTCCATGACAAGAAAGCCGCATATCACTCTGGATCTTGGCCCGGTCGCGGAACCGGAGACCGCTCCTGCCGAACCGCAGGCGGCGTCCTTTCCAGCCGAGTCCGCCGCACATGTACCTCGCGACTCCGCCGAAGAGCCGGAGGAGGAGGATACCCAGAAGGACAAGTACCTGACCTTCCGGATCGGCACGGAGCGATACGGAATCGAGATCCGCAACGTGACCGAACTCATCCGCGTCCCGCCCATCACCCCCATGCCCCATCTCCCAAGCGACATCCGCGGGATCATCTCCCTGCGCGGCGAGATCGTCCCGGTGATGGACGTCCGGATCCGTTTCGGGAAAGAGTCGGTTCCGAGCACGGAAAAGACCTGCGTCATCATTCTCACGCTCAATGGTCGGCGGCTGGGCCTGCTGGTCGATCTGGTCGAGGAGGTGCTGGGCATCCCGCAGGACGACATCGTCCCGCCGCCCGAACTGACCAATCTCCGTGATCGCTTTGTTCAGGGAGTCGGCAGAAAAGGGGAACAAGTCATCCTGATCATCAACTGCATGGAACTCGTGGCCTAAAAAAACAGCATTATCGGAAGCGAAGAGAAGGAGAAGAAAATGAACTGGTTCAAGAACCGCAAAGTCGGAACAAAAATGATCATCGGCTTCCTGCTGGTCGCGATCATCGCAGGCGCGATCGGCGTCTATGGAATCGTGTCGCTCCAGAAGATCACGGCCAACTCCGACGACATGTACCACAAGGACACGGTACCGCTGGGTGACATGGTCATGATCACTGGGGCCTTTCAGCGCATCCGCGTCAACGCCAAGGACACGTTCCTCGCCCAGACCCTCGCGGACAACGATGCCGCCGAAGCGGAAGTGGACAAGTGGGTTGAGGAATTCAATACCGCTTTGGACGCATACGGCAAAACCCTCGAAACCGACGAAGAAGAAGAACTCGTCGCGGACATGCGCGAAGCGTTTGACACCTACTTGACAAACTGTGAGACCGTCTTCGCTTACAACCGTGTCGGCCGTCAAGACGACTCCCAGGAACTCATGCGCGGGGTCATCAACGACATGCGTCTCCGGATCGAGTCCGACTATCAGCGGCTCAAGGAAATCAAGATCGAGGACGGCGAGAATGACATCGCGAACAACGACGCGACCGAACGCTCCACCATTGTGATTCTGGTCGTCATACTGGCTTGCGGCATGGCACTGTCGATCATTCTGGGCATCCTCATCTCCCGCATGATCACCCGACCGATGCAGAAATTGCTGGACGCATCCCGGCGCATCGCGGCCGGCGACCTTAATGTGAATATCGACGTCGACACGACGGACGAAGTCGGCAAGCTGAGCGAGGCGTTCAGCGACATGGCCAGCCAGGTCAACGAAGTCATGACCAACATCATGGTCGCTTCGGAGCAGGTCGCGGCGGGATCCGGCCAGGTGTCCGAATCCAGCATGGCCCTCAGCCAGGGCGCGACCGAGCAGGCCAGCGCGGTCGAGGAACTCACCGCCTCGCTGGAGCAGATCTCGTCCCAGACCCGAATCAACGCGGACAACGCCAACGAAGCGAACGCGCTGGCCGAGAACGCCCGTGACAACGCCCGTAACGGCAACCAGTCCATGAACGAGATGCTGACCGCGATGAAGGAGATCAACGACTCCTCCAAGAACATCTCCAAGATTATCAAGGTCATCGACGAGATCGCTTCGCAGACCAACCTGCTTGCCCTCAACGCCGCGGTCGAAGCCGCCCGCGCCGGGCAGCACGGCAAGGGATTCGCGGTCGTCGCGGAGGAAGTCCGCAGTCTGGCCGCCCGGTCCGCGCGTGCCGCCGAGGAGACCACCGAATTGATCGAAGGCTCGATCCAGAAGGTCGGCGAGGGCACCACCATGGCGAACGACACCGCCAAGGCGCTGACCCAGATCGTGGATCAGGTCGCGAACGTCGCGAATCTGGTCAACGCCATCGCAACCGCGTCCAACGAACAGGCCACTGCGGTCGTCCAGATCAACCAGGGCATCCAGCAGGTCTCGACGGTCGTGCAGTCCAACACCGCCACCGCGGTGCAGAGCGCTTCCGCGAGCGAGGAGCTTTCGAGCCAGGCGCAGCTGCTCCGTGAGGAAGTCGCCCGGTTCAATCTCAAGAACGATCCGGACACCCGCGCCCGCGCCGGACAGCCCGCCGCCTGGAACAAGCAGCCCAAGAAGGCCGCACCAGCGAAAGCCGCACCCGCGAAGGCCGCCAGCGCACCCCGTTCGCAGAACGCGGTCGACTTCGAAAACTTTTAGCCCTTGAACCTGACCGCTCCCGCGGAGCCCGGCCGGAATTAGACAGGCCGGCCGGGTTTCCCTCCATAAAGCCGGATCCGTGTCCCTCGCACGGATCCGGTTTTTGCGTGCCCGATCCCGGAGCCGGCACGGCTATACTGAAAACATGGATCCACAGGACTGCCGCGAAACGGA
>JAGOFF010000187.1 GCA_017997315.1 Clostridia bacterium | reverse complement strand
GGAAGGCTGGCTGGACCCCCGGTCGCCCCTCCGCAGGTCCCGGAGCCGCGCCGCCGCGTTCCTGTTGTCCAAAGCCGCCTGGATCCGCAGCCGGAAAGAACGGATGCTCGGCATGATTCCCGCGGACCGCAGCAAACCGGGCAGGGAAGAGGAAATGCGCTTTCGCCGCAAAGTGAGCCAGCTGGCGGCCGATCTTGCCGGACGGCTTCCATCCGGAGCAAGGGCGGTTTCCCGGATCGTGTTCCGCAGCCAACAGACACGGTGGGGGTCCTGCAGCGCAGTCGGTACGATATCGATCAACTACGCCTGCAGCCGGCTCCCGGACCGGCTGCTTGAGTATGTGGTCGCGCACGAGGTCTGCCATCTGGTCCGCATGGACCACTCCGCGGCCTTTCGCACACTGCTGGATTCCCTGCTGCCGGATGCCGGATTGCGGAAACGCGAGTTGGCGCATTACCGGATCGTATCTCCCGCCGACGAAGGTCCGGAGAACCGCGCGGAGCTTTCGGAGACATAATCCGATCTCCCTGCTGTGGCGCCTGGAGTGCAGACAACCGGTGCGCAGGAGGCATGAGTCCACTCGTAGCCGGTATCCACAGCGACACTCGAAGTTCGCATCGCGACGGATACGGCAGGGTGTTTCTTTTCGCGGTATTCGGTTTCTGTTATCATGGGATTATTCATTTCCACAGAAAAATGAGGTGTCTTTCTTGACGGTTTCCAGCCAGTCCGATGTGTACGTTCCTTCGGATATCCCATCCGCGCTGTACTGCGGGCAAACCGGCGTACAGCACCGATATTTCATCCGTACATTCGGATGCCAGTTGAATGAGAACGACTCGGAAAAAATCGCCGGTGTCCTGGACGAATGCGGATTCACGCAGGCCGAGGATGCGGATCAGGCCGATCTGGTCGTGTTCAACACCTGCAGTGTTCGGGAAAATGCGGACGACCGCCTGTTCGGGAACCTTGGCCGCCTCAAGGCCGCCAAGCGGGAACGGCCGGAGCTGAGGATCGCGCTGTGCGGGTGCATGATGCGCCAGCCGCACCATGTGGAAAAAATCCGAAAATCGTTTCCGTTCGTCGATCTCGTTTTCGGAACATCCGACATCCATCGTCTGCCGGAGCTTCTGCATCGCCTGTACGCCGGCGAAAAGCGGGTGTACGAAGTCGGAGCGGACGACCGGATCGCCGAAGGAATCCCGATGCACCGTCAGCGCCGATTCCGTGCGCTGTGCTCCATCATGTACGGATGCGACAACTTCTGCTCCTACTGCATTGTCCCTTATGTACGCGGCCGGGAACGCAGCCGCAGCGCTCCTGAGATTCTCCGCGAGCTCGAAGAGCTCTCCGGACAAGGATACCGGGAGGTCATGCTCCTGGGGCAGAATGTCAACTCCTACGGCCGCGACCAGGGGCCGGACGCCCCTGATTTTCCATCGCTGCTCGCCATGGCCGCCCAAATCCCGGGGTTCGATCGGATCCGGTTCATGACATCCCACCCCAAAGACTGCACCCGGCGGTTGATCGACACGATCGCGGATCATCCGTCGATCGAGCGGCATCTACATCTGCCGCTGCAATCCGGCAGCAACCGTGTGCTGCGCGAGATGAACCGAGGGTATTCCCGGGAGGAGTATCTGGATATCGCAACCTATGCAAGGGATCGCATTCCGGGCCTGACGATCAGCACCGACCTCATTGTCGGATTCCCCGGGGAAACTGAAGAAGACTTTGTGGACACCCTGGACATGATGGACCGGATCCGCTTTGACAGTGCGTTCACGTTCATTTACTCTCCCCGCAAGGGAACCCCTGCGGCGGAACGGACCGACATCGTCGATCCCGAAGCCGTGGAAGACCGGTTCCGCCGGCTGGTGGACAAGCAGGACGCCCACAGTCTGGCGTCCAACGAATCGGTCGTCGGAACGCTGCAGCGGGTGCTTATTGAAGGAACCAGCACAAAACCCGGTATCCATACCGGGCGGACGTCGCATAACCGCCTGGTCAATTTCACCGTCGACCCTCCAGCCGGAACGGATATGGAGAATATGCTGGCCGACGTCCGGGTGACGGCCGCCCACGCATATTATCTGGAAGGCGCCATGGAGGGCGTTCCCCTGTGAACGCGCCGTTGCTTTCCGCGGTGGACCGCTCGCGCATCACCCCGATGATGATGCAGTACATCGAGCAGAAGGAAGCCCTGCCGGACTGCCTGTTGTTCTTTCGCCTTGGGGACTTCTACGAGATGTTCTTCGACGATGCGGTCACCGTATCGCGGGAGCTGGAACTCGCCTTGACCGGCAGGGACTGCGGGCTCGATGAACGAGCGCCCATGTGCGGGGTGCCTTATCATGCCGCCGACACCTATATCGGCCGGCTGGTGTCGAGGGGGTACAAAGTCGCCGTCTGCGAACAGGTGGAGGATCCCGCTCTGGCCAAGGGGCTCGTCCGGCGCGAGATCATCCGAGTGGTTACGCCGGGCACGATCACGGATCTCTCGGCGCTCGAGGAGAAGCGGAACAACTACATCGTGTCCATATACCGGATCGGCGCGTATTTCGGACTTGCGGCCGCCGACCTTACGACCGGCGGGCTGGAAGGAACCACCCTGGCAACCGGGGATCCCCAGGTCCGGCTGCTGGACGAGATCGCCCGATTCCAGCCGTCCGAAATCCTGTGCAACCCCGCCATGGCCGACCATCCGGTCTGGCCGCAGCTGACGACGCGCGCCGGGACGCCGCCGACCTGCCGTCCGGACAGCCAGTATTCCCACGAGACCGCCGCGCGCCTCTTTCCGGGGACCGATGCCCACAACGCCCCGTGGGGACCTGCCGCCGCCGCTCTGATGCTGTATCTGGAGGAAACGCAGCGGCGGATGCCGGACCACATGCGGAATATGCGGGTCTACTCGTCCGATGAGTACATGGCGGTTGATCCGGTCGCACGGCGAAATCTCGAAATGGTCGAAACCATGCGGGACAAGTCCCGGCGCGGCAGCCTGCTGTGGGTACTCGACAGGACCCGCACCCCGATGGGAGGCCGCATGCTCCGGCGCTGGGTCGAACAGCCGCTCATGGGAGTTGGTGACATCAACCGCCGTCTGGACGCGGTCGGGGAGCTCAAGGACCGTTTCCTCCTGCGGCAGGAGATCCGCGAAGCGCTCCAGGGCATCGGAGATATCGAACGTCTGACCGGGAAAGCCAGTCTGGGCAGCATCCACGCGCGGGATCTGCTGGCGCTCCGGGCCGCCCTCGGCCACGTGCCGTATGTGGCGGAGCGGACCGCCGTCTGCGCGGCACCTCTGCTGACTGCGATGCACGCCCAGATGGATCCGATGGAAGATATCCGCACGCTCCTGGAGAACGCGGTTGCGGACGATGCCCCGATGCTCCTGCGTGACGGCGGGATCATCCGAACCGGCTACAACGAAGAGGTTGACCGGCTGCGGACCGCTTCGACGGACGGCCGGGACTGGATTCTGGAGCTGGAAGCCAGAGAACGTGAGAAATCCGGAATCCGCACATTGAAGGTCGGGTACAACCGGGTCTTCGGATACTATATCGAAGTGACGAAAGCCAATATCCCGCTGGTTCCGAAGGACTATATCCGCAAACAGACGCTTGCGAACGGGGAGAGATACATCACCGAGGAACTGAAGACTCTCGAAGATGCCGTGCTTGGCGCACAGAAACGCCTGTCGGACCTGGAGTATGAACTGTTTGTCGAGATCCGCGGACAGGTCGCCGCCCAGGCCGGCCGTCTGCTCGCATTGTCCGATGCGCTCGCACAGCTCGACGCCGTCGCGTCCTTGGCTGAAGTTGCAGATCGGGAATCGTATTGTCGTCCGGATGTAAACATGTCAACAGAAATCTCCATACAAGCCGGTCGTCATCCGGTTGTTGAGAAAATTTTGGGGCCCGGTAAGTTCGTCCCGAACGATACTTCCATCGATATGGACCTCAACCGGTTCCTGCTGTTGACCGGACCCAACATGGCGGGCAAGTCCACGTATATGCGCCAGGTTGCGCTCATCGTTCTCATGGCCCAGTCCGGCAGTTTCGTTCCCGCACGGTCGGCCGGGATCGGGATCGTGGACCGGATCTTCACCCGTGTCGGCGCTTCCGACGATCTTTCGGCGGGAGATTCGACCTTTATGGTCGAGATGCGTGAAGTCGCGGGCATCCTGCACAGTGCAACCGAACGCAGCCTGTTGATTCTGGACGAGATCGGGCGGGGAACCAGCACGTATGACGGCCTGTCGATCGCATTTGCCGTGATCGAACATATCGCGGACCGCGAGCAACTGGGCGCTCGTACGCTTTTTGCGACCCATTATCATGAACTCACCGACCTCGAAGGCGTCGTGCCGGGCATCGTAAACTACCATGTCGCGGTGGACGAGGAAGGCGGGGAGGTCCGGTTCCTGCACCGGATCGATCCGGGCGGATCCGACGACAGCTACGGGATTGAAGTCGCGCGGCTCGCCGGCGTCCCGGACATCGTCGTGCAGCGCGCCAAGGAGATCCTGCGGACGCTCGAGTCCGAGAACCAGGGACGGCAACGGCTGCGGATCCGCAAATCCGCGCGGCCGATGGACGGCCAGGTGGATCTGTTCACGGCTTCAGCCGCCGTCCTGCGCATGGACGGCATCCTGGAAAAACTGCGGACGACCGATGTCCAGTCCATGACGCCGCTGGATGCGATGAACCTGTTGTACGACCTGGTTCAGAAAGCCCGCAAGTCCGGGCGGGAGGAATGACGCATGGGCTCGATCCGTACGCTGGACATCCAGACCGCCAACAGCATCGCC
>JAGOFF010000186.1 GCA_017997315.1 Clostridia bacterium | reverse complement strand
TGGTTCCCTCGATCACCCGCCGACCGGCAAACCCGATCAGGGCTTCCGGCTCGGCCAGCAGAATGTCGCCCAGCGAAGCGAAGCTTGCGGTGACGCCTCCGGTCGTTGGATCGGTCATCACGGAGATGTACAGCAGTCCCGCCGCCCCGTGGCGCCCGACCGCCGCGGCGGTCTTGGCCATCTGCATCAGGGAGAGCACGCCTTCCTGCATGCGGGCGCCGCCGGATGCGGAAAAAACCACCACCGGCAGGCGTTCTTCGGTCGCCCGCTCGAACATCGCCGTGAGGCGCTCCCCCACCGCCGTCCCCATGGACGCCATCAGGAACCGGGAATCCATGGCGGCCAACGCGCAGGGTTCGCCGCCGATCGCCGCTCCGCCGCAGACCACCGCTTCTTCCAGACCGGTCTCTTCGCGAAGCCGGTCCAGCTTCTCCGGATATCCCGGATACCCGAGCGGATTTCCGCCGACGATCCCCTCCGACCACTCGCTGAACGTCCCGGAATCCACGACGGAATCGATCCGTTGGCGCGCTCCGATACGGAAATGGTGTCCGCATTTGATGCAGACATGCCCGGCGCGCCCGAAATCATCGCGCGCCATGACGCCGCCGCATTCGGGGCATCGGACCCACAAGTCGTCCGGGATCGGTTTGCGGTATTCGAATTCCCTGGCCGGCGCCGGTCTGGACGCGTCGTTCTGGTCCCGCTCCATGCGGTCGCGCATTTGCCGGAGGACACTCACCACCATACGGAGGATTCTCCTTTCGGAATCAGGCCTGCGCCAGCAGCGTCGCCCCGTGCCGGGCGACAAAGCCGATGTTGTAATTTCCTGCGACAAAGTCGGGATTGCGCAGGATCGCCAGCTGGTAGTCGATGTTGGTGCGGATCCCCTCCACGAGGAACTCGGTCAGGGTCCGCCGCATCCGCTGGATCGCCTGGGGTCGGTCCGGAGCATGGACGATGACTTTGGCGATCATCGAATCGTAGTGCGGAGGGATCGTGTATCCGTGATACATGGCGCTGTCGACGCGCACGCCTGCGCCGCCCGGGATATGGAGCGCCGTGATGGTGCCGGGATGGGGACGGAATCCGTCTTCGGGCGATTCCGCCAGGATGCGGCATTCGATGGCATGCCCGTCGAAACGGATGTCCTGCTGCCGGACCGACAGTTCCGCTCCGGACGCGACCAGGATCTGCTCCCGGACCAGGTTGCTTCGCGTGACCGCTTCGGTGACGGGATGTTCGACCTGGATCCGGGTGTTCATTTCCATAAAGTAGAACTCACCGAGCCCGTCCACCAGAAACTCCACCGTGCCCGCCCCGACATATCCGACGGTTTTTGCCAGGCGTACCGCCGCTTCGCCCATACGTCCGGCCAGTTCCCGGCCGGCATACGGGGAAGCGGCCTCTTCGACCAGTTTCTGATTCCGGCGCTGGATCGAGCATTCCCGCTCGCCGTAGTGGACCACATTTCCGTACTGGTCGGCCATCAGCTGGATCTCGATGTGGTGCGGATCCCGCAGATAGCGTTCCAGATAGACGCGGTCGTCTCCGAATCCGGCCAGCGCCTCCGCCCGGGCGGTCTGGAATGCCGCCGGAAGGGTTGAGGCATCCTCCGCGATCCGCATGCCGCGGCCTCCCCCGCCCGCGGACGCCTTGACCATGACAGGGTAGCCGATCCGCTCCGCTTCGCGCTGCGCATCCGCAAGTGTCGCGACCACGCCCGCGCTGCCGGGAACGACCGGAACCCCGGCCTCTTCGGCGGTCCGGCGTGCGGACGCCTTGTCGCCCATGCGCTCCATTGCGGTGTCCGGCGGGCTGATGAACGTGATGCCGCACTTCCGGCACAACCGCGCGAAAGAGGCGTTTTCCGACAGGAAGCCATACCCGGGGTGGATCGCCTGCGCGCCTGTGACGGACGCCGCGGTCAGCACCGCCTGCATGTTCAGGTAGCTGTCGCGGGATGAGGCCGGTCCGATGCACACGCACTCGTCCGCCATCTGGGCATGGAGTGCCTCGCGGTCCGCCTCGGAACAGACCGCGACCGTGCGGATACCCATGTCCCTTGCGGCACGGATGACCGTGACCGCGATCTCCCCCCGGTTCGCGACAAGGATCTTGTCAAACATGCCGGTACCCTCAGTCGATCGCAAAGATCAGGCTGGCCGTCGCCGCGACCGCGTCGCCGACCATGGCGCGTCCCACGCCGAACCCGACCTTGCCGCGGATGGACGTCAACGTCACATGGAGGTCCAGTACGTCGCCCGGAAACACCTTGCGTTTGAACCGGACCTTGTCCATGCCCCCGAAGTAGGCGATCCGCCCTTTGAACGGTTCCTTGCTCAGCGCGAGCACCGCACCGGCCTGCGCCATGGCTTCGACGATCAGCACGCCGGGCATCACCGGCTGCCCGGGGAAATGACCGCGAAAGAAGCTTTCGTCCCCGGTTACGGCCTTGCGCGCATGGATGGTGTCTCCCTCCATCCCGACGACTTCGTCCAGAAGCAGGAAGGGGTCGCGGTGCGGGATGATCTCCTGAATGGCTTTGCTGTCCATATGCATTCGTTTCTCCTGTCTGGTGTCTTTCCTATTCGCCTGCAGCCGCCCGGATGCGGAACAGAGGCTGTCCGTATTCGACGCTGTTCCCGTTTCCGCACAAAACATCCGACAGGATGCCGTCGCAGGGAGCGGCGACCTCGTTCATCAGCTTCATCGCCTCGACGATGCAGAGCGTCTGTCCGGCCGTGACGGAGTCGCCCGGACGCGCGAAGGGCGGACTGTCGGGCGACGGGGCCGCAAAGAAAATTCCGACCACCGGAGAGCAGACGACCGTCACATCCTCCGGCATCCCGTCCGGCGCATCCCCCGGGAGCGTGCTTTCGGGCGCTCCCGCAGCACCGGCGGCAGCCGCCGGCTCCGGCGTGTTTGCCGGCCGCACCAGCCGGAGCCGCACTCCGTCCTGCTCGAATTCCAGGGTCTCGATCCCCTGCAGCCGCATCTGCAGCATCAGTTCTTTCATGTCATGGATATCCATGGTTTCCTCCTCAAAGCTCGAACCGCTTCAGACAAAGCGTCCCGTTGTGCCCGCCGAATCCGAGCGAGTTGCTGAGCGCGGCCGTCACCACGGCGGCGCGCGGACCTTCGACGACATAGTCGAGGTCGCATTCCGGATCCGGTATGCGGTATCCCGCCGTCGGAGGGAGGATGCCCTGCGTCAGTGCCTGTACCGTGGCGATCGCCTCGACCGCGCCGGCCGCCCCGAGCAGATGACCGGTCACCCCCTTGGTCGAGCTGACCGCCAGCCGTCCCGCATGCGCGTCGAAACACCGGTGGATCGCCAGCGTCTCATACTTGTCGTTGAGTTCGGTGCTGGTTCCGTGCGCATTGATGTACCCGATTTCCTCCAGGCCCATGCCGGCGTCCGCGACCGCAAGCGCCATCGCCATCGCGGCGGCCTCTCCGGCGGGATCGGGGCTCGTCACATGGTAGGCGTCCGAAGTCGCGCCGTACCCGCAGACCTCGGCCAGAATCACCGCCCCGCGGGACAGCGCGTGGTCAAGACTTTCGAGCACGAGCGTCCCCGCCCCTTCCCCGATGACGAATCCGCCGCGCTCGGCATCGAACGGGATCGACGCGCGGAGGGGATCCTTGCTTGTGCTGAGCGCTTTCATGTTGGAAAATCCGGCTACCGCAATGGGCGTGATGGGCGCTTCCGTCCCTCCGGTCAGACAGACGTCGAAACGGCCGTGCCGGATCCCCAGAAACGATTCCCCGATCGCGGTGGTGCCCGAGGCGCACGCGGTCGTCACGCTGGCGCTGAACCCTTTGGCGCCGTACCGCATGGACAGGGTTCCCGCCGCCATGTTGCCGATCATCATCGGTACGAACAACGGCGAAATCCGCTCCGGTCCGTGGGTGTGGAGCGTGCCGAACTGTTCCTCGATCGTCCACAACCCTCCGATGCCGGTTCCGTAGATGCAGCCGATCCGATAAGGGTCGATGCCGGTCAGGTCCAGACCGCTTTGCGCGACCGCCTCACGGGTCGCGGCGACCGCAAACTGGCAGAAGCGGTCCATGCGCCGCGCTTCTTTCCGATCCATGTGGTCGATCGGATCAAACCCGCGGATCTGGGCCGCCAGCGCGACTTTGTAGCGTGACGCGTCAAACGCGTCCAGCGCCGATATACCGACGGCTCCGTCCAGCATCGACCGCCAGGCCGTCGGCACGTCTCCACCGATCGGGGTCATCGCCCCCATGCCGGTGATGACGACGCGGCGGTGCGGCGCCTCCGTCTTCTTCCCTTTTCCCTGGCTGATCTGCTCTTTGATTCGTTCGAGCGGATCCACTCTCATATAACCAGTCCTCCGGATACTTCAATGATTTGTCCGGTGATGTATGATGCCCCGGGGCCGACCAGGAACGCTACGACGGCCGCCACCTCATCCGGTGTGCCGGCGCGTCGGAGGGGTATCCGCCCGGTCACCGCCTCCCGGGCCGCATCCGGCATCGCGCGGGTCATGTCGGTGTCGATGAAACCCGGTGCGACCGCGTTCACGGTGATTCCCCGCCCCCCCACTTCCTTCGCAAGCGATCGGGTCAATCCGCCCAGTCCCGCCTTGGACGCCGCGTAGTTCACCTGGCCCGCATTGCCGTAGATGCCGGATACGGAGGACATGTTGACGATTCGGCCGAAGCGCGCCTTCATCATGTCCGGCAGAAACTCACGGCACAGGATGAACGCACTGGTCAGATTGGTGTCGAGAATTTCGGTGAACTGCTCGTCGCGCATCCGGATCGCAAGTCCGTCGCGCGTGACGCCCGCGTTGTTTACGAGGATGCCGACCGGACCCAGGG
>JAGOFF010000010.1 GCA_017997315.1 Clostridia bacterium | reverse complement strand
CGGTTCGACGGGGCGGGCGCCCTTGCGGAACGGTACGAGGAACCCTGTGACAACGGATTCATCTACGAAATCCGGCACTTTGCGGATCTACTCCGCAACGGGGATCTGGACAGTCCGTGGATTCCCCTGCGGGATACCCTGGACTGCGCCCGGATTTTCGACGAGGCGCGGGCGCAGTTCTGACGGCGACCGCTTTCCGGCTGCGAAAGGAACGCACCATGAGGCACTTCCTCTCGATCCTCGACCGTACGCCCGCCGAGTTGAACGGGCTGTTGGACCGCGCGGACGAACTTGCGTCCGCCTGGCACGCGGGCGTGATGCCCCGATCCCTGGAGGGGCGTCCGGTTGCGCTCTGGTTCTACGGACAGGGATTCCGCAACCGCGCCGCGTTCGAGATCGGGGCGCGCGCGATGGGGGCTTCGGTCACTCAGCTTCCCGGCGAGCTCGGAGTGCAGGAGCCGCTCGAGGACGTTGGACATTATCTGGACAAATGGTTCGACATCCTGGTCGTGCGCACCCGACGGCACGCCGACCTGCTCGTGCTGGCGGACAGCACGGACGCCGCGGTGGTCAACGCCCGTACGGACCGGAACCACCCGTGCGAAATTCTGGGCGACCTGCAGTATATCCGCAGGCGGCGCGGTTCGCTGGACGGGCTGGACGTTGTTTTTCTCGGCGAGGAGTCCAATCTGTGCGGCAGCTGGTTCGAGGCCGCGGCGCGTTTCCCGATCCGGGTGACGCAGATCGCACCGCCGGAACATCTCGCCGATGGGGAAAGCCTCGCGGCGTACCGCGAAGGCGCGGTCGGCGAGATCCGGATCCGGGAATCCCTTGACGGATGCCTGGAGCGCACGGATCTGCTGTACACCGACTGCTGGCCGCACACGGACGATCCCGGGGAGAAGGCGCGCATCGCGGCGCGGTTCCTCCCGTATCAGGTGACCGGTGCGATGCTCTCCCGGATGCGGACGGACGCGCTGTTCCTGCCCTGCCCTCCGGTCACACGCGGGCAGGAGGTCTCCGCGGAGGCGATGCGTTCCCCGCTGTGCCGCAACCACGAAGCCAAGGAGTATCTCCTGCACGCGCAGAACGCGATCCTTGAAGAGGTGTCCGGGACACGGCCACGGAACGGATAGAAAGACGTTATGGAACTGTCCTACCGGAAAACCGACGCGTTCATCGCAGGGGACTCCCTTGGGAATCCGGCCGCCTGCCTCTATCTCAAGGCGGATCAAATGCTGGGCGACGCGCAGATGCTCGACATCGCCCGACGGCACCGCGGATTCGTATCCGAACTGGTGGCCTGCCGGCCGGAGCCGGACGGCGGATACGCGCTGTCCTACTGGTCTTCGGAATGTGAAGTGGACTTTTGCGGGCACGGTACGATCGCCTGCCTGTACAGCCTGATCCATTCCACTCCCGAGCTGTACCGCCGGCCCGAGATCCGAATCACGACCCGGCGCAAGGGGCCGTTGACCGTTTACAATCGGATCCCGTCGCAGGATGCGGTCTACATCTCCGCGCCCGAACCCCGTCACATCGGGACGGAACTGTCCCGCACGGCGATCGCGGAAGCGCTCGGAACCGCAGCGGACGCGATCTCCGGCGGGACGCCCCCCGACTGCGTCGACGCGGGGCTGGTCACACTGCTGGTGCCGTTCGACCGTCTGGAGGACCTGATCCGGCTGCAACCGGACGAGCGGACGCTCGGAGACTTCTGCCTCGCGCATGACATCGGGATCGTACTCGCGTATGCGATGCAGGCGGAGCGTCCGGACCATTTCGCGCACACCCGGGTGTTCGCCCCGCGGTTCGGATATCTCGAGGATCCCGCGACCGGATCGGGCAACAGTGCGTTCGGCGCGTATCTGCGGAAGAACGGCCGGTGGGACGGCCGGGACATCGCGATCGAGCAAGGCGGGGCGGGGATCGTGTACAACACCGTCCGGCTGGCGGCCGAGGGGGACAGGATCCTGTTCGGCGGCCGCGCCGTCGACCGGATCCGGGGCGTCTGGCTGCTGTAGCCGCCCGTCGGCGATATCGTCCCGCGTCCGGGAGTTCCGCCCGTCGGGGCCGATTCATCCGGAATTCATGCATTCCGGAATCCGGTATGCCAAAATGGAGGGTGAAACCCGCGCGCTTCCGGCCCCGCACGGATTGGTCGGGAGCGCCAGACCGAGGAGCCTGTATACCGATGACGGATGACATGCATTTCCCCAATTCCGAGGAGGCCGTTCCGGATACATCGGAGGCGGACTCCTTCCCGCTCGACCGGCTGTTCGACCTGAGTCTCGACATGCTTTCCATTGGGGACACGGACGGGCACCTCCTCCGCGTCAATCCCGCCTGGTCGCAGGTGCTCGGGTACACACGGGAGGAGCTGGAAGGCGCCCGGTTCCTGGACTTCGTCCACCCGGACGACCTCCCGGACACGATGGAGGCCATCCGCCGGCTTGTTCGGCAGGAATCCGTCGTCAGTTTCGTGAACCGGTACCGGCACAAGGACGGGAGCTGGCGGTCCATCGAGTGGCGCTCCCGGCCGGAAGGCAACCGGATCTACGCGGCGTGCCGGGACGTCACCGACCGCATCCGCCGGGACCGCGCGCTGCAGGACAGCCTGGAGCGGTACCGCATCCTGTTCGAGAATGCGGTCGAAGCCATCTCGGTAATCCAGAACGGAGTGTACGTGCTGTGCAATCCGATGGCGTACCGGCTGACCGGATACGCTGAGGAAGATCTGGGCAAGGTGGCTGCGCTGGACATCGTCCACCCCTACGACCGCGCAGCGGCCGCTGCAACGTTGGATAACCGCTATGTGGAGCCCGGGTACGCCGCCCGCAGCGAGTTGCGGTTCGTCCGGAAAAACGGTGAGGTCATCTGGGCGGAGGTCGGCGGAGTCCGCATCGAGTGGAACGGAGCGCCTGCGATCCTGAGTTTTTCCACCGACATCACCAAGAGGAAGGAAGCCGAGGCTGCGCTCCGGACGAGCGAGGAGAAATACCGCATGCTCGCGGAGCATGCGTCCGACGTGATCTGGGTATTCAATGTCGACCGCCGGCAGATCACCTATGTCAGCCCCTCGGTGGAGACGCAGCGCGGGTTCACGGTCGAAGAGGTGATGCGGCAGACGATCACGGATGCACACGACGAAGACAGCGTAGCGGATATCCTCGGTACGGCCCAGGAGGAGGTCGCGGACTTCATCGAACATCCGGATGAACCGAGGACCTATGTCCGGCAGATCCGGCAGACCGTCAAGGGTGGAGGGTACAAATGGATCGAAAACTCGATCCGGTACCGCCGAAACGAACTGGGCGAGATCGAGAAGATCGGAGTCAGCCGGGACATCGACGAGCGCAAGCTCGTGGAGCAGAAGATCCTCGAGCTCAGTTTCCACGACCAGCTGACCGGCCTGTACAACCGCCGGTTCTATGAGGAGGAACTCAAGCGGCTCAACACCCGGCGCAACCTCCCGATCTCGCTGGTCATTGCGGATGTCAACGGTCTCAAGCTGGTCAACGACGCGTTTGGCCACCTGGCGGGCGACCAGCTGCTGATCCGGGTCGCCGGGATCATCCGGAGCGTCAGCCGGGCGGACGACATCATCGCCCGCATCGGGGGCGACGAATTCGTCATGCTCCTGCCCAAGACCGACGCCGCCGAAGCCGAGATCATCGTACGGCGGATCCGGGATGCGATCGCCAGGGAGAGCGCGCAGCCGGCTGTGATATCGGTTTCGTTCGGCTGGGCGACCCGCACGGGCCTGGACGAGGAGATGGAGAACGTTTTCACCGAAGCCGAGAACAGCATGTACCGCAGGAAGCTGACGGAAAGCAACAGCATGCGCAGCGAAACGATCAAGATCGTCACCGGCACGCTGTACCAGAAAAGCCCCAAGGAGCAGGCCCACAGCCACCGGGTCGGGATGCTGTGCGGCGCCATCGCGCAGGCGATGGGCATGGGACCGGACGACGCTCGCGACATGATCACCGCCGGCCTGATGCACGACATCGGAAAGATTGTGTTCGACGACCGGCTGCTCGACCAGACCCGAAAGCCGATGGAGGAGGACTGGATCGAAATCCGGCGCCACCCGGAGATCGGATACCAGATCCTGCGATCCTCTGCGGAGTTCACCGGGATCGCCGCCTATGTGCTGTCCCACCACGAGCGCCCGGACGGAGGCGGATACCCCCGCGGGATCCGGCAGCCCGAAATCCCGACGGGATCCCTGATCCTGGCGGTGGCGGAGGCGTTCGACGAGATGACCTCCGCACGGAAATATCGCAGGAAATTGTCAGAAGAAGCGGCGGTCGAAGAGATCCGCCGGGGCGTCGGCACCCAGTTTGACGAGGTTGTCGCGCGTACGTTCGTCACCAAGGTCCTGAACCGGGCCTGGACGTCCGGGAGGTAGAGGGATATGGATGGGAATACGGAGATCACGCTTCGGCCGGTCGACGCGGACAACTTCTGGGATGTGATCAATCTGTCCGTCGCGGACGGACAGGAGAGGAACGTGCTTTCCAACGCGGTGTCGATCGCGCAGTCCAGGGTACAGCCGGAGTGCGTCCCTATCGCGGTGTACCGCGGAGAGACGCCGGTGGGATTCCTGATGTACTGTCTGGACCGGGACGACGGGGAATACTGGATCTATCGCCTGATGGTCGACAAAGCGCATCAGGGAATGGGATCGGCGGCGGCAGCGATGCGGCTCGTCCTGCGGCGGATCGCACAGGACGTGACCCGCGACAAGGTGTATCTGGGTGTCCACAAGGACAACGCCCCGGCGGTCCGTTTGTACGAGGGGCTGGGATTCCGTTTTGACGGGCGGGTCTTCGGTCAGGAACACATCATGGTCCTGGATTCGCTCGAACCGTTCAGGGAAAGGGAGAAAGGACATGAAGAAGTATCTCGCTGAATTCCTCGGAACATTCGTGCTGGTGTTCTTCAGCTGCGGCGCCGCGGCGCTGTCGGGCGGTATCGACGGTGTCCTGGGGGTGCTGGGCATCGCGCTGGCGTTCGGGCTCTCGATCGTCGCAATGGCCTATGCGATCGGACACGTTTCCGGATGCCACATCAATCCCGCGGTATCCCTGGCCATGCTGATCGACGGTCGGCTCGGAATCGCGGACTTCGTCGGCTATCTGACCGCGCAGTTCGCGGGCGGAATCGCGGCGGCCGCGCTCCTCAAGGCGGTCGTTGCGATGTCGGATCTGGATCCCGTGAAAACCGGGCTCGGCGCAGACGGATACGGTGCGCTGTCGTATGTCGGACTCGGGATGTGGGGAGCGATCCTGGTGGAGATCGTGCTGACCTGCGTGTTCGTTTTGACGATCCTGGGTGTCACCACCAGCGAGAAGACCGGTAGCCTCGCCGGGATCGTGATCGGGCTGACGCTGACGTTCGTCCACATCCTCGGGATCCCGCTGACCGGAACCTCGGTCAATCCCGCGCGCAGCTTCGGACCAGCGCTGTTCACCGGCGGGGAAGCCTGGTCGCAGGTCTGGGTGTTCCTGGCCGCCCCGATGGCGGGCGCGATCGTTGCGGCCCTGCTGTGGAGGTTGTTCAAACCCGCCAAGGCCGTCTGAACGGGGCGCGGGACGGCCACCGCCGGGACGGGCGGGGCCGGGAGGGGAGAACAGGCATTGCCCATCTATGAATACGGTCGGACCGAAATCGACCGGCTGAAACGCCAGGACCCTGTGCTCGGCGAACTGATCGATCGGCTGGGTCCGCTGCAGCGGGAGGTCGGGACAGACCGGTTCGGCACGCTGGTCGACAGCATCGTGAGCCAGCAGATCTCCGGCAAGGCAGCAGAGTCCGTGCTGGCCCGGCTTGATGGATTGCCCGGCGGCCGTTCGCCCGACGCGCTGACCGCGGCGCCGATCGATGTGCTGCGCGCGTGCGGACTGTCCGCGCGCAAGGCCGGATGGCTCCAGGGACTCGCGCACGAGGTCGCCTCCGGCCGGCTCGACCTGGCGGGACTGGACGCGCTGGAGGACGGGGAGATCGTCGGACGGCTCGCCGCGCTGCCCGGCATCGGGGTGTGGACCGCGGAGATGTTCCTGATTTTCAGCATGCGGCGTCCGGACGTGGTGAGCTGGGGCGATTTCGGCATCCGGCGCGGCATGGAGCGGCTGTACGGGTACGACCGGATCACGCGGGAGAATTTCCGGCGACACCGGAAGGACTACTCGCCGTACGGTACGGTCGCCTCGCTGTACCTGTGGGCGGTCCCGCAGGGGTGGAAACCATAGGGGCAGAGGATATGGAGATGACTGTATCGATCCCCGCGGATCCGTCGGCAGCGCCTTGGGCGGAGTACCGGACACTTCTCGACCTGGAAGACCGCGTGCCGGACGATCCGATGGTCATGGATGCCAAAACACGCATGTTGACGCATCCGCTCGTCCTAGGCTTGGTCGCCGAACTTCAAAACTGGCCCGGAGCAGTCCTCAACAGCCACAAGAATGCCGGTTTGCCATATCATAAACTGGCGTTTCTGGCTGACATCGGCGTAACGGCGAAGGATGTGGAACTGTCCGCTGTTCGCGCGGCAATGGATGAGCATCGTATGGAGGACGGGCTGCTCCGGATTCCCATCAACATCCCCGTACACTTCGGCGGCACCGGCCGCGACTTGTGGGGATGGTCGCTCTGCGATGTTCCTGTGCAGTTGTACGGCGCGATCGGAACCGGCCTGTATACCTGCACGGAAATGGAATCGGCAGTGGCCGGGCTGATTCAGCTCGCTGCGGGAAACGGTTGGCCGTGTGCCGGATCCGGGGAGCTCGGCGGATTTCGCGGGCCGGGTCGAAAGACGGATCCGTGCCCTTTTGCCACCCTCTCCATGCTTCGGTTGCTGACGCTGTTTCCGGATCTGCAGGACGGCCCGGCGGTAAATGCCGGCACGGAGAGCCTGCTTCATCTGTGGAACCGAAGCCGTGAGGAGCATCCGTACCTCTTCCATATGGGCACGGACTTCCGGAAAATCAAGGCTCCGATGATCTGGTATGACTTGATCCATGTGCTGGATGTACTGACGCAGTATCCCGGCATCCGGAAGGATCCGCGCTTCCTGGATATGCTTGGGGTGATGGAATCAAAAGCGGACGATACCGGACGGTTCACGGCGGAGTCCGTCTGGACCGCATGGAAGGACTGGGACTTCGGGCAAAAGAAAATTCCGTCGCCCTGGATTACGCTCCTTGCGCACCGGATCGTGCGAAGGAGCGGGATCGGCTGACCAATCCGCTTGAAGATGCAGTGTCCGGCATGCAGACGATGCGGAGCACGGCTGTTTCCGTATATCCCCGCACGGTGCGGTCTCTTGCCGCCTCTGCTGAATTCTCCTCCGCGCAACGGTACAATGGGTGGGAATCTCCCGCACGGGCGGGGGGAGCGGTACGACGCCGCGGGAAGGGACATCATGACGGATCAGCCATGCGAAGAAAACGGACTTGTTTTCTGTTTCGGCGACAGCCTGACGTTCGGCCCGCCCGGCATCCCGTACATCCGGTATTTCCAGGACAAGGAACGTTATCGGAACCACGGCATCGGAGGCGACACGCTGACCGGCATGACGGAACGCATCCTGCCGTTTCTCGAGGATCCGGAAAACCGGGAGTTCATCATCGGAATCGGAACGAACGACCTGCTGCTGCCCCACATGGAGAGCCGGTCGGAACCTTGGCGTCTCGCCGTCGAGCTGATGATCCGCGGAGGCAAGGTGATCCTGCGCGACATCGAGTCGTTCGAGCGGGCATACGCCTTCCTGATGGACCGGGTGGCCGAGACGGGCAAATCCGCGACCGTGTTCAACATGCCCTGTATCGGCGAAGACGTGGACAGCGAACTCAATCTTCGCGCGGACGAGTACAACCGGATCATCCGACGCATCTGCGAAGAACGCGCCATCACCTTCGTCGATTTCAAGACTTTCCAGAAACGCCGCATCCTGAAACACGGCGGTCAGAATCCCTACCTGCTTTCCGAAGATCCGACGAAAGCGGTCCGGGACGCGTTCTGGACCGCGCTGCTGCCGTTCACCGAACGCGTCGCGAGAAGCCGCGGACTCCATATGACGGTGGACGGAGTTCATCTGAACCATGCTTCCGCCCGGTTGCTGGCCCGGCTGATCGAGAAGGCGCGGGAAGTCGCCCGCGCCAAACCGGCTCCGGAATCCTGACTGCCGGCAAAGGTACGGAGGGATCTCATGAAACCGAACATCCTCTACATGCACACACACGACAGCGGACGGTACTGGAGTCCCTACGGCCATGCGGTCCCGGCGCCCAACCTGATGCGGCTGGCGGACGATTCCACGCTGTTCCGGCATTGCTACAGCGCCGCCCCGACCTGCTCGCCCAGCCGCGCGGCGCTGCTCACCGGGATGAGCCCGCATGCCTGCGGGATGACCGGACTCGCCCATCGCGGCTTCCGGCTGAACGATTATTCCCGGCACCTCGCGCCGTTCCTGGGCCGGCAGGGCTACCGTACCGCGCTGTGCGGCATCCAGCACGAAGCCCCGGACGCCGGCATGATCGGATACCACGAGCTCCTCGGCGGCATACACGACGACATGGGCCGGACCGGGGACAGCCTGGAGGAGTGGGACCGCGCGAACACCGGCTGCGCCTGCTCGTTCCTGCGGGAGTGCGCGGAATCGGACACCGGCGAGCCGTTCTTCCTGTCGATGGGATGGTTCAACACCCACCGCAAATACCCCAAAGCCGGCAGCGGCATCCATCCCGACCGCATCGCGGTTCCGCCACAACTGTACGACTGCGCGGAAACCCGTAACGACATGGCGGACTACCACGAGTCCGTGCGGGTCGTCGATGAATGTGTCGGCCGCATCCTCGACACACTGGACGAAACCGGGCTGGCGGAACGCACGGTCGTCGTCATGACCACCGACCACGGGATCGCGTTCCCGCATATGAAATGCACGCTGTACGACACCGGAATCGGGGTTGGATTGATTCTGCGCTGCCCGGACAATCCGATGGCCGGACGGGCGACCGATGCGCTGGTCTCCCATCTGGATGTGTTTCCCACACTGTGCGCGCTTGCCGGGATCGATCCACCGGAGTGGCTGGAGGGCGTGTCGCTTCTCCCGGTTCTCCGGGACGGTACAGCCGCGGTCCGCGACGAGGTGTTTGCGGAGGTCACGTACCACGCGGCCTATGACCCGATGCGCTGCGTCCGCACGGACCGGTACAAATTCATCCGCCGCTACGGGGACCGTGACCGGCCGGTGGTCTGCAACGTGGACGGGAGCCCCTCCAAGTCGTTCCTCCTGGAGAACGGCGGACTGCAGGCCCGCCGGGACCGGGAGATGCTGTTCGACCTGTGGCTGGATCCGCTCGAGCGGGAGAACCTCGCGGGCCTGCCGGAGTGCCGGGACATCCGGGACGGCCTCGCCGCAAGGCTGGAGGACTGGATGAGGCGGACCGCCGATCCGCTGCTCCCGGACGGCGCGCGGGTGCCCAAACCCGCCGGGGCGCGCGTCAACCGGCAGGACTGCGCGGATCCCGCGTTGCCGGAGTACGAGGACTGAAGTTCGTCCGACCTGGCCGCGGCCGGAAGTGCTATCCTGAGGATGCAGGACACCTTTTTTGCTTGGCGCACCGCCCGCGCGGCGCGCCGCTCCGGCTTCGGCCGTCCGCGAAGGAGGGAACCCCATGCTCGACGAACTGTCCATCACCACCCCGCGCCTTCAGATCCGGCGGCTTGAGAACAGAGACCGGGACGACTTTCTCCGGCTGCGTTCCATGCCCGAGGGCTTCACCCACCAGTCCCGACAGCCCCGTGAAATCCGTGAGGGAAGCGTGTTCACGCTGACCCGCCCGTCGGTGCCGGACACGCCCGGTACCTGGTGCGCGCTGGCGGTCTGTCTCCCGGACGGGGCGATGATCGGGGATCTGTGGATCCATTTTCTTCCGGACGGCATGCAGGCCGAAATCGGGTACACCCTGTCCCCGGAGCATCTCGGCCAGGGGTATGCGACCGAGGCGGTCGGCGCGCTGCTGCGCTACCTGTTTGTGCAGCGCGGTAAACACCGGGTGACCGTTTCGGTCGAACCGGACCATCCGCGCTCGCAACGACTGCTGGAGCGGCTCGGGTTCCGGCTGGAAGCCCGGTATGTCCAAAGCGTCTACCAGGATGGGAAATGGCTGGACGAGCAGATCTACGCGCTGCTGCGCGAGGAATGGGAAAAGCGCGGCGGCGGACCTGCGTGATCCCCGCGGTGCGATGGACTTGAAACGGAGGACATCTGGAATGGAGCTGCCGGTCAGGGATTTCCGGGACGGGAAGCATGCGCGCGCGCTGCTGGACATGCAGCGCCCGGACGGAAGCTGGGGACAGTTCCACTCCCAGACCGCGCCGTACCGGGAGCCCACGACCGAACAGGCGCTCCGCCGGCTGCGCATTCTGGGATTCACCCGGACGGACGAGCCGATCCGGCGCGCATTGTCTTATCTGCGCGATTGCCTCGACGGCCGGCGGACGATTCCGGACCGGCGCGAGAAGTGGATCGGTTTCGACATGTACATGGAGACCGCGCTGGCGGCGGGGATCCGGGAGTTCGATCCGGACGATCCGTCGGCCGCCCGGATCGCGGCCCGCTGGCGGGAAGTGGTCTCCGAGGCGTTCTCCGGGGGATTCTACGACGAGGGCGCGTACCGGTCGGCGTTTCTCCGGGTGTTCGGCTTTCCGTGCGGCAATCACGCGCGATACATAGACTTCGTAGCGTTGTACCCCGTGGCGCTCCTGGCCGCGGAGCTCGGTCCCGAAACCGGAGCCGCGGTGGTCCGGTATGTGCTCGACCACCCCGCAGGGTTGTACTATGTCAGCGGAGGTCCGTTGCGCTCCCACCCGAAGTCACTTGCGGACCGGGGCGTGAGCGCGTGGATGGCCGCGATAGGGCTGCTGGCCCGGTATCCCGGCGAGAGGGCGCGCGGTGAGCTGCGCTTCGCCGCGGACTGGCTGGAACAGGTCCGCGATCCCGCGGGTTTCTGGGATATGGGACCCGGCGCGCGCGACGGGATTTACCTGCCCCTGTCCGACTCCTGGAGGGATCCGGGGGTGCGTCGCTCGGACTGCACACTGCACGTCGGAGAGCTGCTCGGTCGGCTCCGGACCCCGGATTCGCATTGATGATCAAAATAACTCCTGCCGACGGGTTTTCAACCGGATTGATATGTTGTATAAATAAAACAGAAGTATCCGGATCCCGGGATGATCTGTTGCATCAGGCATAACGCAGGAGCACATATGAACCACATACTCGATCTGCGGGGACTTCTTCACAGGTCCGATGTCCGTTCACTGTTCGCCGAGAGTCTGTATCGCCCCACCAAGAGCCGGTTGGATCGCTGGATCGTGAGTCTGACCGGAGACATGGATGTCTACGCGTACGGCTTCCTCGAGAAAGACACCCTTGTGGGGGTGCTTGCCGCGCGCCGCAACCTCCTGCAGGAGAAGAAGCTCGAGATGGAGATCCTGGCGATCGCCGTCGATCCCGCGTTCCGCGGACAGGGCGTCGGACGCGAGCTGATCCAGGCGGTCACCCGGATGCATGAACCCTATCAGATCGTGGCCGAGACCGACGCGGATGCGGTTGCCTTTTACCGTCGTTGCGGTTTCCAGGTCAAAAGCCTGGGTGAGAAATATCCCGGCGTCGTCCGGTACCGCTGCGAATGGCGCGGGGAAGAGCGGCAGTCTACCGGCGGATAGAAAACCGCCGCGGCACGGGGAATCGGAGCGGTCACAAGATGGAGGATTTTCCGGATTTCATGCGGCGCTCCGCGAACCGCATCCCCACCGAAGAACAGAATACCCCTGACATCGACGGATATGTCTATACCGCTGCGGACGGAAGCCAGATGGCGTTCTGGACCTGCCGCGCGGATCGGACCTCCGCCGTGCATGTCCACCCGTTCGACGAGTACATGACGGTTGTGGCGGGGCGTTACACCGTCCTTCTGGACGGTGTCGAACATGTGCTCGGGCCCGGCGACGAGCTGTTCATCCCCGCCGGGACACCGCAGGGCGGCTCCTGCACCGCCGGAACCCGGACCATCCATGCGTTCGGGGGACGGAGGGTCCGGGACACCGGTTAGGGCTGCATACCTTCGGGCTCCGACGGGCGGAATGCGGTCTCGTCATGCCGGGTACGTGTACCGGCAAAGTACGGATTGTGGAACGGTTCGGGCATGTGTACAATCAAGCTTGACATTCCGTAGCCGCATCCCGCTGTCCCCGGCGGGATTGCACAGAGTCGATCTGGTAGAGGGAGCCGTGCCTATGCTGCTGCCCCTGATGGGTTACATCCAGATCAACGGATTTGCGCTGGCCGTTCTGGCTCTGGTGTTCGTGGGCGTCTGGCGCCGGTCCGGACACTACCCCCGCGACCAGATCTATTTCCTCGCGCTGGTCGGCTCCAACGCGCTGCTGCTGGTGCTCGACACCGGAATGTGGGCGTCTGCCGGCGAACCGGGCCGGACCGCTTCGCTGCTGCTGTGGATCACGACGGCGGGGTACTTTCTGCTGCAGCCGGTGCCGTGCCTGCTCTGGTCGCTGTATGCGGACTGCCAGCTCAACCGCGGAATACGTCGGCACCGGTATGTCTATCTCCTTGCCGGACTTCCGGTTGCGGTCAATTCGCTGCTCGTCATCGTAAGCCTCCGGACGGGATACCTGTTCCGGATCGACGCGGACAATGTCTACACGCGCGGACCGGGATTCCCGGTCACGGCGGTGATCTGCTATGCCTACCTTCTCATGACGTTCGCCCAGGTGCTGATCCTGCGCCGGAGGGCGCGGCGTGAAGAGTTTCTCCCGCTGCTGCTGTTCGCGCTCCCGCCCACGCTGGGCGGAATGATCCAGATCCTGTGGTTTGGATTCGCGCTCATCTGGACCGGGATGACGGTTTCGCTGCTGATGATCTATATCGGTGTGCTCAACCGCCGGCTCCGGACCGACCACCTCACCGGACTGCACAACCGGCGCGAATTGGACGAGTATCTCGCGCGACGGATCCGGGAACGGAGCCGGGGAGGGATGCTGGCCGGAATCATGATCGACGTGGATTCGTTCAAGAGGATCAACGACACCTACGGGCACGCGATCGGGGACGAGGCACTGGAACGGACCGGTGACATCCTGCGTGCCAGCCTGCGCAGCGACGACTTCATCTGCCGGTACGGCGGGGACGAATTTGCGATCGTGCTCGAGGTGCGCCGTCGTGAGGACCTCGTGGCCGCGGTGCAGCGGATCCTTGCCGCCGCGGATCAGTACAACCGGACCCGGGAAACTCCCTATGAGATCCATTTGAGCTGCGGGTACGACGTGCTGGTGCCCGGGGACGGTACGACCGCCTCCGGGTTTCTGGAGCACATCGACCGGCTGATGTACGGCGAAAAGAACCGCAAGAGAGTCTCCGGACTGGGCTGATTCCGCCCCGTCCGGGCGGACGGAAGGAGGCGGGTGCATGCAGTATGCCGATCTGCTGGCCGCGTGGCGGCGGCTGGACCGCAGTCTTTTCCTGGAGGGGGACGTCAAGTCGTACGCGCGGGTGGACGGACCCCTGCCGATCGGATACGGGCAGACGGTATCCCAGCCGACACTGGTCCTCGAGATGACCCGTCTGCTCGATCCGGATGCCGCAGGGAGCGTGCTCGAAATCGGTACGGGATCCGGCTATCAGACCGCGCTGCTCTCGACGTTTTCCGGACACGTCTATACCGTCGAACGTCTCCGTGCGCTCGCGGACCGCGCCCGGGAACGCCTGGACTCGCTCGGGTACGCCAACATCTCCTACCGGACCGGGGACGGCGGCGCGGGCTGGCCGGAACACGCCCCGTACAACCGGATCCTGGTGACGGCGGGATGTTCCGTGCTTCCTCCCCCGCTGACGGAACAACTGGCCAGGGGAGGGCGCATGGTAGTCCCTGTCGGACCGCGGCAGGTGCAGGACCTGATGCTGGTGACCCGGGACATGGACGGTGCGCTGCATACCGAGTCCGTGATGAAAGTGGTGTTTGTCGAACTGGTGGGGGATTACGGCTGGCAGAATTCGTGAACCGCGTTGTCCGGCCGGCGGCGCCGGGGTACAATGGGTGCATCCTGAAGATTTCCAGTATATAAGGGGGATATGCCATGAAAGCGACAGTCGACCGGGATCTCTGCATCGGATGCGGCCTGTGCGCCGCGGTCTGTCCGGACGTGTTCGAGATGGACGGGGAGGGGAAATCGGCCGTGATCGCCGATCCCGTTCCGCCGTCCGCGACGGACTCCGCCCGGGACGCCGCGGACCAGTGCCCGACCGCCGCGATCACGCTGACGGATTGAGAAGGCCGGCAGGATGCTGATCCGATGGATGGAGGCCGGGGACATCCCGGCATGGCTGGAACTCGCCGGAGAGGTCGCGGAACTGTTCGGTGCGCCGGACATGGCGCGTGATCCCGCTTTCCGCACCTTTGTCGAAAAGCGGATCCGTGCGCGGGAAGCACTGGGGGCGTTCGACCGGAGGACCGGCGGATGCATGGGGGCGATCGGTTTCTCCCGCCCGGCCAACCAGATCGCATGGCTCGCGGTTTCTTCCCGATACCGGGGGAGGGGAGCGGGCACGCGGCTGCTTCGGTGTGCGATCCGTCAGCTGGACGGCACCCGGGAGATTCCGGTGGTCACGTTCCGGTCGGACGACCCGGAAGGCCTCCCCGCGCGCGTCCTCTACCGGACCCAGGGATTCGTCGAGACCGACGCCCTGTATGAGGATCCCGACGGACGCTCCCGCAGCCGCATGGTGCGTCCGCCGGAAGACACGCCCCGCGGCGGCAGTTTCCATTATGACTGGCCGCGTTACGAGACGTGGGCCTCCCCGGAGGGCTGCCCGGTCTGCGGGGGACGGGAATCCCCCGATCCACCGGTCGTGATCGCGGCGCTCGCGCATGCGTCCGTCGAAGCGTATCCGGCCGCGCAAGGCCGGCTGTTCGGCAAGTGCCACGTGCTTTCGCGGGTCCATGGACTGCATTTTTCCGATCTCCCCGCGGAGGAAATGGCGGATTTCATGCGGGATGTCCAGCGGGCGGGGGCGGCGCTGCTCCGGGTGACCGGCGCGGTACGGATCAACTACGAGATCCACGCCAACTCCATGCCCCACCTGCACGCGCATCTTTTCCCGCGGTATCTCGACGATGATTTTCCATCCGCACCGATCGACTACCGGCTGTTCGAACCTTTCCCCTACGAGCCGGGGGAGTTCGAATGGTTTGTCGCGCGCATGCGTGAGGAACTGGCCGCGCCGGATGGAACGGCCGTGAAATGAATCCGGCCGGATCGGACCCGCCTGTCGGACCGCCCGCTTCCCGGCTTTATGGACTGCGCGTGTTTGCGGTCTGCCTGGTTCTGTCCGCCGCTTTCCTGGCGATCGGAACCCGGAGTTCGCCGCTGTACCCGACCAACGACTGGGTCGACAGCAACGCGATGTTCACTGTGGGCAGGGGGATGATGAACGGGCAGGTCCCCTACCGGGACCTCTTCGAGCAGAAGGGGCCGCTGCTGTACTTCCTGTACGGCCTGGCGAGCCTGGTGTCCGACCGTTCATTCGTCGGCGTCTATCTGCTGGAAACCCTGTCGTTCGCCGCGTATCTCTCCATCCTGTGGAGGACCGTCCTGGTGTGGTCTGCCGGCCGCCGGCCGCGGCCGGCCGTTCTGCCCGTTCTCCTGATTCCCCTGGCTGCGTTCACGGTCAACACCAGCGCCTTTACACTGGGCGGGAGCGCCGAGGAACTCTGCCTGCCGTTGCTTGCCGCAGGGATTCTGCTGCTGTCGGTCCGGATCCGGGATCGCGGCACGGACCGCGCGCGCGGACCTGCCGGGAGGCGGGAACTCGTACTGGCCGGGATGCTGGCCGGCTGTGTGCTTTGGATGAAGTACACGATGCTCGGCTTCTGGCTCGGATGGGTGTTCGCCGTGCTGATCCTGATCCCGGGCCGCCGTCCCCTGAGGAAGATTGTGGCGGAAGCCTCGCTCTTCCTGGCCGGGATGCTCGCCGCGTCCCTGCCCTGGGCGGCGTACTTCCTTGTGAACGGCGCGGTCGGAGACGCGTTCCACGCATACTTTACGGTCAACATCCAGCATTACCCGAACCATTCCCCGCTGTGGTTCCGCCCCTTTGCGTCGATCGGCCTGTTTTTCTTCCATGGTTTCCACAACCTTCCCCTCGTGCTGGCCATGGCATGGGGCGCTGCCCGCCTTTTTTTCGGGCCCGCGGGGCGGACCGGCGGCAAACGCCTTGGGTTGCGCGCCTTGCTGCCCTTCCTCCTCTGCCTGGTTTGCCAGGCGGTCGCCACGTATATCGGCCTGCTCGCCTATTCGTACTACTTTCTGTCCTTCGCGCCTTTCGCGGTGTTCGGAGCGGTCGCGGCGCTGCCGGGCGCGGAACGGCTGGCGGCCCGGATCGGGGACGGACGCGTGCCGTCACCGGGCAGCCGAACGGCTCCGCTCCGCCGGAGGACCTGGGCGGCAGCTTCCGTTTTGCTGGCGGTCGCGCTGTCGCTGAGCTATCTGTACAATCCCAACGTACGGGCGATGGGGAGGAAAAGCGGCGACTCCGCACAGGAGCGGTTCGCTGCGATCATCCGCGCGGATCCCGATCCGTCTCTGCTGAACTACGGGTATCTCGACCACGGGTTCTATCTGGCTGCCGGGCTCCTGCCGGAGGTCCGGTTCTTCGAGAACCAGAACATCCCCCGGGAACGGTACCCGCTCATCCTGGATGAACAGGGGCGATACATCGCGGAACGGCAGATCAACTTCGTCGTGCTGCGTGTCGGGGCGAACGAACCCGAAGGCACGATGGTTCCCGCCGTTCTTGCCGGGAATTATGACCGGATCGCGGTCCACTGGCAGGAATACCGGAAAGTGATCTACCGGTACGAACTCTACCGGGTAAAGGATGACAGGATGTCCGCCGGATGACGGACATCGTGCAGGAGGACGGAGGATGGCACAGGGAGACCGGTTTACCGTTTTTGCCGGATTGAACACGGATCCGGCCGTACAGGCGATGCTGCGCGGGGATATCCCCGGCGCGGTGCGTCGGCTGGCGGCGTTCGCCGAGGAGGACGGCATCCGGGGAAACGCATGGCACGCATACCTCTGCCGGCTGCTGGCGGGTGACGACAACGTGTTTTCACGCACCGTCGAGCTGACCGGACGCTGCGGCCCGTCATTGGAACGGCTCGCGCGCATGGATCTGCAGACGCTCGAGGAACTGGAAGCCGAGGTGCCCGGGATCCTGGCGCGGTATGAACCGTCCGTGCCGGCGGACGATGCCGCGGGCGAGGGACGCTCCCCTTGCGCGGCCGCGTGGACCGCATCGATCCGGGGGATGGCGGCAGCGCTTCCGCAAGACCCGGACCGGTTGTACGAGGCGCTTGTCGGGCATCTCCGCACACTCGGCCGCGGGCTCTCCGCGCGATACTCCGCGCTTGCCTGGACGGACGGACTCACAGGGGTGGCGGACACCGACCGGATCACGCTCGACGAACTCGTCGGCATCGACAACCAGAAACGGACGCTCGTCGAGAATACCGAGCGGTTCCTGCAGGGGGCGGGGGCGAACAACGTGCTGCTGTTCGGGGACAGCGGAACCGGCAAGTCCTCGTGCGTCAAGGCGCTGGTGAACCGATACCAGACGGACGGCCTCCGGCTGGTCGAGATGACCAAGCACCAGCTCGGCGAGCTCGAGAAAGTGCTGGCGATCCTCGCGGCCAGCCGCCACCGCTATATCGTGTTTCTGGACGACCTTTCCTTCGAGGAAGGCGAACTCGGGTACAAGCGGCTCAAGGCCGCGCTTGAAGGCAAAGCCGCGGTCACTCCGGAGAACGTGCTCTTTTACGCGACGTCCAACCGCCGCCACCTGATCCGCGAGTCCTGGGCGGACCGCGCCGCGGGCGACGAGGAAGTGCACATGTCGGACACCATGCAGGAGAAACTCTCGCTGTCCGACCGGTTCGGCCTGCGCGTCGTGTTTCCGTCCCCCTCGCAGGATACGTATCTCGCCATCGTCGAGAGTTATCTGCTCCGCATGGGGATCCCGTTTTCCGACGCGCTCCGCGCCCGGGCGATCCAGTGGGAACTCACATACAACGGGAGATCCGGCCGGACTGCGCGCCAGTTCGTGCGATCGCTCGGCCCGGTTCGCTGACGCGGCGCGGACGCCGGCCCGGTGGTCCGGGCATGCAGCCGCTTTTCAGGGTTGGAACAGAATCAGAAGCGCGGCGTTCTTCTCGATCTCCGCACCATACCGGTAGGCGCGGTCGATGCCGGCGTCCGCAAGCGCGCTGTTGAACAGCGCGCCCAGATCCGCATCCGAGAGCGGCGTCCCTCCGGTATACAGCAGCTCGAGCGTGTCCGCCTGTCCGTCGTACCAGTCGGTCGTGAGGAAATATGCGGCCGCGCAGCTGCGGAGATCCTCCGGAGAACCTGCAACCCATCCGTTCTGCCAGTAGACATGCGCCCCGTCGGACGGACACGCGGGATAATCCGCCGCCGTCCAGTCATGAGTCTCGCGCATCACCGCGTCCGAACGCAGGAAATGCGAGTGGAAAACCGCGGGCGAGATGTCGTAGCCCGCGACCGGATCGTCGAACGTGACGTCCACGTGGTAGCTGATCCCGTCCAGCCGCACCAGGTTCCATGCGTGCGGCACCCCGCGGGCTGTCCCGGTGATCAGGGAGACCGGGATTCCAAGGCGCTGGACCACCAGCTGGAACGCCTGCGCATATCCCTGGCACAGCGTGCGTCCCGTGATCAGCGCCCCTGCGGCGTGGTTGTCCGCCTGGCTGAGCGTACCGTCGTACTCGACGCGGCGCACCAGCTCGTCGTGGACGATCTGCAGCTGCTGCCAGGCAGGGAGCCCTGCGGCCGCCGCCGCGACCGTGTCCGCGGCGGCGACGAGTCCGAGCCGGGCTGCGTGCAGTTCCGCATCGGACGAGCCGTCATATGCGTCGCGGGTACCGGCTTCGAGCGTCATTCCGCTCAACCGGCTCCCGGAGGAGCCACTCCCGGAGGAGCCACTCCCGGAGGAGCCGGAGAGAAGCTCATACCGGACCACATTGGATCCGTCCAGGTAATAGCAGTCCGGACGGTCGTCCAGAAGCCCCTGGTAGAGCGACTGGACCCGTCCGACGGCATCCGCCGCCCCGGACTCGGGGATGGCGCGTCCCGCCAGCGCGGAGGCGAGGTCGATCTCCCGGTTGCCCGCGTCCAGCCCCGCGGAGAGGAGCGCAAGCACCGCCTGGTCAAAATCCTCCGCCGGCGCGGTCGAGGCTGTCGTGGTTGCGGAAGGGAAAGGGGTGCCCGGTCCGGTCAGGGAGGTCGTCCCGGCCGGATTCAGGCCGCCGGTACCGGTTGCGGCGGTTCCGCCGCCTGCCGTCCCGGTCGGGGCCGCGGCGCCGTCGACGGTCGCAGAGGAACCATCGCCCGACGCGGAGGTCGTCAAAGACGCGGAGGTCGATGCGCCCGTACGCCCGGGGCCGCCGGTTTCCACGACGGAGGAGGGGCCGGACGGTTCGCCGGCGGAGGGAAGTACGGTATGGTATCGGTCGAGCGAACACCCCGCGGCGGCTGGAAGCAGGCACAGCGCCGCGATCAGCGCAACAGCGGTGCGGAGCGTTCTTTCCATCCGATGACCCTCCCCCCCCGGACCCCGCCGCGCGGACGTTCCGCGTGCACGGGGCCTTCTTTGCGTAGCGTAACGGCCGGCCGGCGATCCGTCAATGGCTGTCGGGACAACCCCGGCCCGATAGATGTGGCACACAGGACAAGTTGAATAAAAGTCAACCCGTGAAAGGAAAATTTTGTCTCTGTTTTGTAATAAAAAAGCTCCCCCCAATGGGTTCGGCGCAAAAGAACTGCGCTACAATATCTTGTATTGAGATGAAACGCGTCTACAACATATCGTTCATCAGGGGGAAGCAATCATGATTACGCAGATCCGCAAGCGCGACGGACATATCGCCGACTTCCGGCCGGACAAGATCACGCTGGCCATTTTCAAGGCCGCAGTGGCGGTCGGCGGCGACAACTGGGAGACAGCCGAAAAGCTGATGCACCAGGTCGAAACCATCGCGTCCGAGCGGTATGCGGACGGGCTGGCGGACGTCGAGGGCATCCAGGACATCGTGGAGAAAGTGCTCATCGAGAACGGCCACGCCAAGACCGCCAAGGCGTACATCCTCTACCGCGAGAAGCGGCGCACCGCCCGTGAGGCCACCGCGCTCGTCGGCGCGACGGTCAACATGTTCACCGAGTATCTGGGCGACCGCGACTGGCAGATCCAGGAGAACGCCAACACGCAGCGCTCGATCAACGGGATGAACAACTACATCCGCGAGGCGTTCACCAAGCAGTACTGGCTGCACGAGATCTATCCGGAACCGATCCGCGAAGCCCATCTGTCCGGCGACCTCCATCTGCACGACCTCGGATTCTTCGGCCCCTACTGCGCGGGCTGGGACCTGCGCCAGCTGCTCATGGACGGGTTCGGGGGCGTTCCGGGCAAGGTCGAGTCCAGTCCGGCCAAACACCTGCGCTCGTTCCTCGGCCAGATCACCAACTCCACGTTCACGACCCAGGGCGAGACCGCGGGCGCTCAGGCCTGGTCCTCGTTCGACACCTATTGCGCCCCGTTCCTGCGGTACGACAACCTCACCTACACGCAGGTCAAGCAGGCGCTCCAGGAGTTCATCTTCAACATCAACGTCCCGACCCGCGTCGGTTTCCAGTGCCCCTTCTCCAACCTGACGTTCGACATCGTGCCGCCCCGCACCCTCCGGGATGAACCCGTCATCGTGAGCGGGCAGTACACCGGCGACAAGTACGGGGACTTCCAGGCCGAGATGGACCTGTTCAACCAGGCGTTTTGCGACGTCATGCTCGAGGGAGATTCCAAGGGACGCGTGTTCACCTTCCCGATCCCGACGATCAACGTGACCCGGGATTTCGACTGGGACAGCCCGGTCGTCAACCGTTTCATGGAGATCACCTGCAAGTACGGGATCCCGTATTTCTCCAACTACGTCAACTCGGACCTCTCGCCCGAGGACGCGATCTCGATGTGCTGCCGGCTCCGCCTCGACACCTCCGAACTGCGCAAGCGCGGCGGAGGGCTGTTCGGCTCCAATCCGCTCACCGGATCCATCGGGGTGGTCACCATCAACATGCCCCGGATCGGCTACCTGTCCGCGACCGAGGAGGAATTCCGCGCCCGGCTCAAGCATCAGGTGGATCTCGCGCGCGACTCCCTCGAGATCAAGCGCAAAACCATCGAGGAGCAGACCGCCCGGGGGCTGTACCCGTATTCCGCGCATTATCTGCGCGCCATCCGGGAACGCACCGGCCAGTACTGGTACAACCATTTCAACACGATCGGGCTGGTCGGCATGAACGAGGCCTGCCTCAACTTCTTCGGCGGGGACGGGGACATCACCGGACCGGAGGGTCAGGCGTTCGCGCTGCGGACCCTCGACTACATGCGGGAGCTGCTGCAGGACATCCAGGAGGAGACCGGGCACTTCTACAACCTCGAGGCCACGCCGGCCGAGGGCACCAGCTACTCCCTCGCGCGCAAGGACAAGGAGAAGTACCCCGACATCCGCACCGCGGGCGAGAACGTGCCGTACTACACCAACTCCACCCAGCTCCCGGTCGGGTTCACCGACGACATCTTCGAGACGCTGGACCTCCAGGACGAGCTCCAGAGCAAGTATACCGGGGGCACGGTGCTGCACCTCTATCTCGGGGAGCGCATCCCGGACATCGAGGTCGCGAAAAAGCTCATCCGCAAGACGTTCGAGAACTACAAGCTCCCGTACATCTCCCTGACCCCGACGTTCTCGATCTGTCCGACGCACGGATACATCGTCGGCGAGCACTTCACCTGTCCCGAATGCGGGGAGGACGCCGAAGTGTGGAGCCGCGTCGTGGGGTATCTCCGTCCGGTGCAGAATTTCCACAAGGGCAAGAAAGAGGAGTACCGCCAGCGTACCAAGTACGTGATGCGCAAATCCGAGCTCGCATGAAAACCTCCGGTCTGGTCCGCCTGTCCACCGTGGATTTTCCCGGACGTCTGGCCGCGGTGGTCTTCACCGCGGGCTGCGATCTGGACTGCTTCTACTGCCACAACCGTCCGCTGCTCGGGGCGGACGCCCCCGACATGCCGCTTGCGGACATCGTCGCGTTCCTGGAGAAACGCAGGGGCACGCTCGACGGGGTGGTCGTGACGGGCGGGGAGCCCACACTCCAGCCGGACCTTCCGGCGTTTCTACGGCTGCTCCGCGACATGGGATACGTAATCAAGCTGGACACGAACGGATGCCGTCCCGACGTCCTGGAGGATCTTCTCCGGGGAGGAAGCCCGGCGCTGGCCGATTACGTGGCGATGGACATCAAGGCGCCCTGGGCCCGCTACCCCGACCTGTGCGGATGCGGACCGGAACAGGCGGAGGCCGTACAGGAATCCGTATCGGTGCTCGCCCGCCTCGCCGGTCCGGCCGGCGCGGCCTGGGAGGTGCGTACGACCGTGGTGCCGCAGCTGACCGGGGACGACCTCGCCGGGATGGCGGCGTCCCTGCCTCCCGTCCCGCTCTACGCGCTGCAGGTGTATCGGCGTCCAGCGGTGTTCCGCCCGGAGGACCGGTTCCGGATCGCCGCGGCCGCGATGACGCCTGCGGAACTGGAGAAGGCGGCCGAGCGCATGCGCGCGTTCCAGACGAACGTGGTCGTCCGGGCATAGTCGCATCCCGGTACGGGCCAAAACCGAATCCATGTTACAGGCGGATACCGCCCGATCCCCTATAATGACCCTATGGATAACACGAAAGACCTCGAGTCCGGCTTGATGCTTCTGTTCGGGACGACCGGCGACCTGGCCGCCCGGAAGCTTTTCCCCGCGCTCAAAATGCTGCACGACCGCGGGGATCTGCCCGCAGCGGCGGCGGTCCTCGGCATCGGACGGCGCCCCTGGGACGACCGGACCTACCGCGACCGGATCGCGGCGGCGGTGCGGACGGCCGCAGGCAATCCGTCGGCGGAGGTCCCGGCGGAGTTTCTGGACCGGTTCCACTACCACGCGATGGACATGCGGGACGTCTCAGCATACGACGCGCTGCGGACGCATGCGGACGGGCTTTCGGTCTCCCGCGGACTCGGCCCGAACCGGCTGTTCTTCCTTGCCACCGCCCCCGACCTGTTTCCGGTCATCGCGGACAACATCGGCCGGACCCACCTCGCGCGGGCCGGCGGATTCCGCCGCCTGCTGATCGAGAAGCCGTTCGGTCGGGATCTGGCCACCGCGCGGCAGTTCAATGACAGCCTGTACCTGTGGTTCGACGAGCGCGAGATCTACCGGATCGACCACTACCTCGGCAAGGAAATGCTCCAGAACATTCTCGTGCTCCGTTTCTCGAACCGGTTGTTCGAGCCGGTGTGGAACCGCGAGCATATCGACCATGTTCAGGTGAGCGTACGCGAGACGGGCGGGGTGGAACTGCGCGCAGGCTACTACGACCAGGCCGGGGCGCTCCGGGACATGGTGCAGAACCACCTGCTCCAGCTGCTCGCACTGCTGGCGATGGAACGCCCGACCTGTTTCGAGCCGGAATGCGTGCGCGACGAGAAGGTCAAGGTGCTGCGCAGCCTCCGGCTTTCCGGACCCGGGGACGCCGTCCTGGGGCAGTATGCGGAATC
>JAGOFF010000185.1 GCA_017997315.1 Clostridia bacterium | reverse complement strand
TCTAAAAAGTTTACGTGGAGAACGGCTCTGTCGTTCTCTCAGGGTTAACGGCTCTGCCGCTAACCTCGGTTATGGACTGCGCGGAGAACGGTTCAGGCCGTTCTCCCCAGGGTTAACGGCTTCGCCGTTAACCCGGTAGTGGATTGTGTGGAGAACGGCTCAGGCCGTTCTCCCAGGGTTAACGGCTTCGCCGTTAACCCGTTATACCCAGTACAACCGTTCGTAGCAGCGCGTCGCGAAGTTGTCGCTCATGCCCGCGACGTAGTCGGTCACGCGCCGTGCAGCCGTCGATTCGGGTCCGTATCCGCGCGCGGTGAGGAATCCCTGGAACGCCCGGAGCGTCTCGTCCCGGCTCGCCGCCAGCCGCTCCGGATCCGACATGGCGGCGTACAGCCCCTCGAACACCCCGTCCAATGTCAGGTCCGCCATCTCCTCGTACCGCTTGATCTTGTCCGAATGGTAGATCTGGCGCTCGTTCTGCCGGAGCAGCGCCTCCATCGCCTGTCCGACCTCCTCGCTCATGGCGATGCAGTCGCGTCCCAGGCTGTGGTCGATGATATCGCGCACGAGGGTGTTGATGATCCCGCTGTTGTTTTCGCCCAGCGTCGAGCGGATCTCGATGGGGATGTCCTCCATCTCCATGATCCCCGCGCGCGCGGCATCCTCGATGTCCCGGCCGACATAGGCGATCTTGTCGGCCATCCGGACGACGCAGCCCTCCAGAGTGGACGGCATCCGGCCGCCCGACTCCCCCGGCCGGTACAGGTCCTCCGGAAGGGTGTCATGCCGGGGAACCAGCGTCCATTCGTCATAGCGTTCCCCGCAATGGTTCACGACGCCGTCCCGGACCTCGTAGGTCAGGTTGATGCCTCCCGGCCCTTCATGTCCCGGTCGGGCCGCAAGCCGGTCGATCACGCGCAGGCTGTGCTGCTCATGGCGGAAGGTCTCGCCCGGGTCGTGCCCGGCGATCAGCTTCGCCAGACGTCGTTCACCGCTGTGTCCGAACGGAGCGTGCCCCAGGTCGTGCGCGAGCGCGATCGCCTCGACGAGGTCGGAGTTGAGCCCGAGCGCATTCGCGATGGTGCACGAAATATACTTCACATAGAGCACATGTTCCATGCGGGTACAGATATGGTCGTTCTGGGGATTGAAAAAAACCTGCGTCTTGTGCCGCAGGCGGCGGAAATCGAGGGAATACAGGATGCGCCCGGTATCGCGCTCGAAATCCGTGCGCACCTCACAAGGAGTCTCCGGCGTCATGCGCCCGAGGCTGGCTCCGCTGCGGGCGGCATACCGGAACAGGGACTGGTTCTCGCGTTCTTCCTTCAGTAAACGGGGCAGCATGACGCGGCTCTCCTCCTGCAGGATCCGGGGGAGGCTGCTCCCCCTGTGCCGGGATCAGGCCAGAGCCTGGCTCTCGACCGCCTGCTCCGGCGTCATGAGTCCGAGAGTGCCCTTGGCCTCCCGGTCCGCGGCTTCCTTGAGGATCTCCCGGGTCGAAGAGGTCCCGATGCGGCTGGCGCCCAGTGACAGCGCCGCGAGCGCCGCGTCGAGCGTACGGATGCCGCCGGACGCCTTGACCCGGACCTGCGGCGCGCACAGCGCGTGCATGAGCTGCAGATCCTCCGCCTTGGCACCCGAGGGGCCGAACCCGGTGGAGGTTTTGACAAAGTCGACCTGCTCCGTGACGCAGATGCGGCAGGCCGCCCGTTTGGCCGCGGTGTCGAGGTAGGCGTTCTCGAAAATGACCTTGATCAGGACCCCGTAGTTGCGGGTGCGCGCCACAAGAGCCCGGATCTCCATGGACAGATAGTCCAGGTCTTCCGACAGCAGGCGCGAGTAGTTCATGACCACATCCACTTCCTTGGCGCCGTCGAGGATCGCCCGGCGGATTTCGGCTTCCTTGGCGGCGACCGACGCGGTGCCGTGCGGGAATCCAATCACCGACGCGACGTTGACCTCGCTGCCTTTGAGCAGTGTCGCCGCCAGGATGACGTCCGACGAGCGGACGCACAAGGACGCGGTTCCGGCCTCCAGGGCCAAGGAGCAGCCCGCGCGTACGTCATAGGTCGTTGCATCCGGCCGGAGGACCGAATGGTCGATGGTTCTGGCAAGTTCAGCCGTTGTGATCTTCTGCATACTCCCTACTCCCCTCCGAAAGGCAAACCGTACCAGGGGGCAAAGCCCGTTCCGTTTCGTGTACAGACATCATACCACGAAGCCGGCGATGCATGCTTCCCGCCCGTGCCGTGAAGCCGGTGCGGCCGCCGCGTCCTCAGCCCTTCGTGAGTCCCGCCTGCCGTGCGAGCATGCGCTTGATGCCTGCGGTTTCGAACTCCACCACCAGGATCGCATCTCCCGCGACCGGTTCCGCGGTCTGGATCTTCCCGCGTCCGAAGCGGGGGTGGACCACCATATCTCCCTTGCGGATCGACAGCGGATCCAGCCGGTTCGGATCCGCCGGCGCCCCGGCTTCCTTTGTGCCGACCGGCACCGCCGGCCGTTTTAACGGGGACGCCGCACCGCGGGATGCGGTGAACGCGTCCGCTCCGACAAATCCCTTTGAGGTTCCGCCCGGAATACCGGACACCCGGCCGGGGCGAAGCGCGGTTTCGGGACGCCGGGATACGGATTCCGTCTCCTCGGGCCGGATCCGCGTCCCTCCGATCTCCTCGAGGTGCTGCGGATCGATCTCGCGGACAAAACGGGAGACCAGTAGGCTCTGCGTCTGGCCGAACAGCAGCCGCTGCCTGGCCGACGTGATGGTAAGCCGGCGCTTGGCGCGGGTGATGGCGACATACGCCAGACGGCGTTCTTCCTCGATGTCCTCTTCACTGCTCATGGAGCGGTATCCCGGAAACAGCCCTTCCTCGGCGCCGACCAGGTAGACCGTGTCAAACTCAAGCCCCTTGGCGCTGTGGATCGTCATCAGCCGGACCGTGTCGTCCGCCTCGGTCATCTCGTCGACCTCGGAATACAACGCGGCGCGTTCCAGATACAGCCTCAGAATCCCGGTGTTGTCCTCCGGCGCCGCCACCCGGTCCTCGGGATACTCCGGGCCCGTCGGGTTTTCGGCGGCGGCGGCGCGCAGCGTGTTCTCGAACTCGAGCGCGTCGGAAAGGAGTTCCTTCATGTTCTCGATCCGATCCACCGGATCGTTGTCCTTGCTTTTCTCCTGCTGGTCGACCAGGTCCTGAAGCAGGCCGGAGCGTTCCTGCACCTTTTCCACATAATCCCGGAACGAGAGTTCCGGATCCCCCAGCAGCGCGCGCAGCTCCGCGATCCCTTCCGCAAAACGGACCAGCCTCGCCGCGGAGCGTGCGAGCGAGGGCGTCTCGCCGGCGCGGGCACACATCTCGAGCAGCGGGATTCCGTGGGACGCCGCCTCGGCGCGCAACTGGTCGATGGTCGCTTCGCCGATGCCGCGCCGCGGCACGTTGATGACCCGGGCGAACGACAGGTCGTCCTCCGGGATGAGCACCAGGCGCAGGTAGGCCATCACATCCTTGATCTCGCGCCGGTCGTAGAACCGCGTCCCGCCGTAGATCCTGTAGGGAATGCTGTACTCGCGCAGCGCGGCTTCGAGCGAGCGCGACAATGCGTTGAGCCGGTAGAGGATGGCGATGTCTCGGAACCGGGAGGTGTTCGCGCGCGTCACCTGCCGGCTGATTTCGCCGGCGACGTACAGCGCCTCCTCATAGTGGTTGTCGGCGAGGAGGAACGTGACGCGGTCGCCCTCGCCGGTGTCGGTCCAGAGTTTCTTCTCCTTGCGCCCCCGGTTATTCCGGATGACGCTGTTGGCAGCCATCAGGACGTTCCCGGTCGAGCGGTAGTTGCGCTCCAGTTTGATGACGCGGCAGTCCGGGAAATCCTTTTCGAAGTCCAGGATGTTCCGGATGTTCGCGCCTCGGAACGAATAGATGGACTGGTCGTCGTCCCCGACGACGCACAGGTTGCGGTGCCGTCCGGAAAGGAGCCGCACCAGCGTGTACTGTGCATGGTTGGTGTCCTGGTACTCGTCCACGAGGATCTGCTCGAACCGGTCCTGATAATGGGCGAGCACGTCCGGGCATTTCTGGAGCAGCCGGACCGCAAAAACAAGGATATCGTCGAAATCCATGGCGTTCGCCCGATGGAGCCGTTCCTGATAAGCCTGGTACAGCAGCGCGATTTTCCCTTTGCGGAAATCCTCTCCGGTGCCGCTCCCGGCATAGTCGCCCGCGTCGACGAGGTCGTTCTTGAGCGCCCCGATCTGGGCGTGGACCTGTTTGACCGGGTAGGTCTTCTCATCCAGGTTGAGCGACTGGATGCAGTCCCGCAGCGCACGCTGCTGGTCGTCCGTGTCCAGGATGGAGAAGTCCCGGGTGAAGCCGATGCGGTCCGCGTGCTGCCGCAGCATGCGCAGCAGCATCGAATGGAACGTGCCCACCCACATGCCCGCCATGCGCGGTCCGATCAGGTCCGCGATGCGGGTTTTCATCTCGGCCGCGGCCTTGTTGGTGAATGTGATGGCGAGGATCCTGGAGGGCGCGACCCCGCGCTCGCGGATCAGGTAAGCGATCCGGTGCGTGATGACGCGGGTCTTGCCTGATCCAGCGCCCGCAAGGATGAGCAGCGGTCCGGATGCGTGCCGGACCGCTTCGCGCTGTTCGGGATTGAGTTTCGCCAGCAGGTCCTCCGCTTCCGCGTCCCCCGCCGCGGCGGCTGCGTTTCGTTCGTTCTCGGTATATTCGGTCATGGATGAACCCCTCATGCTTTTATAGATGTCCATGATACCATTCGGCAGCGGTCTTGTGCCTGAAAGGCACCCCTGTGCCTGAAAGGCACCCCTGTACCTGAAAGGTACCCCGGCCATGAAAGAGGACGGCCCCCGTC
>JAGOFF010000184.1 GCA_017997315.1 Clostridia bacterium | reverse complement strand
CGTCCATCCTCGCGGTCTGCCAGTCGATCCGCGACATCACCGCCGAAGCCGGAACCCAGACCGGGGCGGCGCTGAGCGGAAACCTGTCGCTGCGTGCGGATCTCTCCCGTTTCCAGGGTGGATACCGCTCGATCGTGGAGGGCTTCAACCAGACCATCGACGCGCTGGTCCACCCGATCCAGGAAGCCTCCGCCGTCATCCAGCAGATCGCGGTCGGAAACCTGACCGTGCGGATGGAAGGATCCTATAAGGGAGACCACGCCGTCATCAAGGACTCGCTCAACGCGGCGCTCGATACATTCAACCGGCTGCTGGGAGACATCCGGCAGGCATCCGAGGAAGTTGCGACCGGATCGCAGCAGCTGTCCGGTTCCAGCCAGTCACTCTCGCAGGGCGCCACCGAGCAGGCCAGCTCAATCGAGCAGATCAGCGCGTCCATCGAGGAACTGGCCGTCCAGACCCGCCAGAACGCCGGAAGCGCCGGCACGGCCAGCGAGCTGAGCGCCCAGGCCCGGACCAGCGCGCTCCACGGGAACGAGCGCATGCGGTCCATGCTGGAGTCGATGAACTCCATCAACGAGTCGTCCGCCAATATTTCCAAGATCATCAAGGTCATCGACGATATCGCGTTCCAGACCAACATCCTTGCGCTGAACGCGGCGGTCGAGGCCGCCCGCGCGGGACAGTACGGCCGCGGATTCGCGGTAGTCGCGGAAGAAGTCCGCAGTCTCGCGGCACGCAGCGCGGAAGCCGCAAAGGAAACCACCCTGATGATCGAGAACTCCATCAAGCGCGTCAATGACGGCACCGCGATCGCGAATATCACGGCGGAAGCGCTGGAAGAGATCGTGGACAAGGTCGGCCAGGCCACGGATCTGGTCATGAGCATCTCCGAATCCTCCAATGAGCAGGCCGGCGGCATCGTCCAGATCAACGAGGCTCTCTCACAGGTGTCGAAAGTGGTCCAGCTGAATTCCGCGGCCGCGGAGCAGAGCGCTTCCTCCAGTGAAGAACTGACCGGCCAGGCCGGCATGCTGCGCGAAATGGCCCAGCGCTTCAAACTCCGGAGCTGATTCCTGCCCGATCAAGGATCACGGACAAGACGGCCGCGGAACACGGGGTTCCGCGGCCGTCCGCCATGTCAGGACGTTGTCGCGCGAGCCGGCCGTCTAGTCGGAAAAACGTTCCCGGGCGGCCCACAACCCGAGCGCGGGATTGGAGATGTAGTAGATCTCTTCGCCGTCCACGGTATTGAACCCATCCTTGAGCCGGGCGGGGTCGAACCGTGTTGCGGCTTCGTCGTAAGGCATCCAGCCGAATCCCACCCCTTCGACCTCTTCACGGGTGAGAATCCGTGTGGCATACGTGACGGAGAAGCGCCCGTCAGACGATCCGTGAATCAGGTGCGCGGGCACCGACTGGTTTTCCTGCAGATCCGCATTCGCCCGGAACAGTTCGAGCACCCGATCGCGGCCGACATACCCGTACTTGCGGATCAGCGCGTCGTTGCGGGCGTCTTCGCCGAAACGGGCCACCCCGGGCGCGAGCACGATCAGCCGTCCCCCGTCCGCAATGGCCATGCGCGTCCGGTATACCGCCTTGTTGCCCAGCCAGGTGCTTTTGAACTCCTGGGCGTCCAGGTTCACGACCACCGTACGCAACGGCTTGTCCACAAAGATCAGGTTCCTCTTCCGGCTGAGCGCCACGGCCTTTTCGAACAGGTCCCGTCCGCGGCCGATATACAGGCCGTGGACCGAAATGTCCGGGCCCTTGGCCGTCGTGACGGTCAGTACATACAACAGCGGAACGCCATGCAGGAAATGGTCCTGGGCGTAGTCGAACAGTTTGCGGACCGGGGAGTGGTCCCGTCCCATGATGCGTTCCAGCCCGTAGAAGGCGCCGAGCATATGGGAACTGCTGATCATGGACGCCCCGCCGCATCCGACAAACAGGTTCTTGCTCTGGTTGGCCATTCCGACCACTTCGTGGGGCACCACCTGTCCGATGGATATGACCAGGTCATATTCCGGATCCAGGATCCGCCGGTTGAGCTCGACATCGACCGGCCCGTCCATCAGCCCTTCCGAGATCGACCGCACATAGTCGCCCGGCACCTGGCCGATCTTGACGACGTCGTCCCGCCAGTTGTGGACCAGCAGCGACCCGGGATCGATCCCCGCGCCGAAAAAAGCCCGGCTTTCCTCCGGCGCCACCGGAACGTGCGTTCCGAGTGCCGGCAGGATGTCCACCCGGCAGCGTTCCCCCAGGATTTCGGCCAGCATGGCGGTGATTGTCCCCGCATACGAATGGAACCGGGTGAAGTCCGGCGGGATGAGCAGCACACGGCGCAGCGTGCGCCCTGTCCGGGCGAGCGCCTGGGCGAGGGCCTCGCGGATTGCGGGATCCGGGAGGCGGCTGCCCTCCGCGGCCTCGATCGCTATGGCGACGGGGCGGATTTCGTCGGGATCGGTCATGGACATGTCGGTTCTCCTTTCAACGGAGCGTCAAGCGTTGTAGGTGTTCGAAACCGTATCGCCGCCATGCCCGGTCCAGTTGGTGTGGAAGAACTCGCCGCGCGGCCGGTCGACGCGTTCATAGGTATGCGCGCCGAAATAGTCGCGTTGCGCCTGCAGCAGGTTTGCGGGCAGCCGGGCGTTCCGGTAGCCGTCATAGTACGCCAGCGCGGATGAGAAGGCCGGCGCCGGGATGCCGTTGACGGCACATGCCGCGACGACACGCCGCCAGCCGGCTTGCGCGGCGTCGATCTCTTTTTTGAAGAACGGATCGAGCAGCAGGTTGGCCAGTCCCGGTTCCCGGTCGAACGCTTCCTTGATCTTTCCGAGGAACACCGAGCGGATGATGCATCCGCCCCGCCACAAGAGCGCGATGCCGCCGTAGTCCAGCTCCCAGCCGTATGTCGCGGCCGCGGCCTTGAGCAGTGCGTATCCCTGGGCGTACGAGATGATCTTGGATGCGTACAGCGCGTCGCGGACATCCCGGACGAACGCGTCACGATCCCCGTCGAACCGCGGCGAAGGTCCGGAAAGAACCGCGGCTGCGGCCGTCCGTTCCTCTTTGATTGCGGACAGGCACCGTGCGAATACCGCCTCGTTGATGAGCGTGAGCGGGATCCCCTCGTCCAGTGCGGCCACCGAGGTCCACTTGCCGGTGCCTTTCTGGCCGGCGGTGTCGAGGATGAGGTCGACCACCGCGTTCCCGTCCTCGTCGCGGTACCCGAGGATGTCCCGCGTGATTTCGACCAGATAGCTCTCCAGACTGCCCTGGTTCCAGTCGTCAAAAACCCGGTACATCTCATCGGTCGACATGCCGAGGTAGGTTTTCATGATCTGGTAGGCTTCGCAGATGATCTGCATGTCGCCGTACTCGATGCCGTTATGGGTCATCTTGACAAAGTGCCCGGCGCCGCCGCTGCCGACCCAGTCGCAGCAGGGGACGCCGTCGGTTTTCGCCGCGATGGCCTGAAAGATCGGGCGGACGGCCGGCCATGCCGCCGGGGAGCCGCCGGGCATGATGCTGGGACCCTTGAGCGCGCCTTCCTCCCCGCCGGACACTCCTGTGCCGATATAGAGGAGGCCCTTGGACTCGACGTACGCAGTCCGCCGGATCGTATCGGGAAAGTGCGAGTTTCCCCCGTCGATGAGGATGTCGCCCGGTTCCAGAAGCGGGATGAGCCGCTCGATGAAATCGTCGACCGGTTTTCCGGCCTTGACCATCAGCATGATCTTGCGCGGCTTCTCCAGCTGGGCGACCAGCTCTTCGAGCGAGTAGGCGCCGGTGACGGACAGTCCCTTGGCGCGGGTCTCGATGAAGTGGGTGACCCGTTCCGTGGTCCGGTTGTATACCGCGACCGAGAATCCCTTGTCCGCCATGTTCATGACCAGGTTTTCGCCCATGACGGCGAGTCCGATGAGTCCGATGTCCGCTTTTTTCATGATTGATTCCTCCAGTCTCAATGTACGGCGGTCCAGGGCGGATGGTCCGGCAGGCAGGCATCGAAGGCGTCATGCAGGCGCGTTTCGTATGCGCCGGCATAGGTGCCCGCGAGGAACCGGTCCAGCCCCTCCTCCAGGAACCGCTGCCAGGATGCTTCCTCCGATCCGGGATTGATCGGGTAGAACGCCGCCCGGTTCGCATCGGCGGCGGCCTTGTCACCGGGCGCGTCTCCGAGCATCAGCACGTGTTCCGCATCGTACCGGCCCGTCATGGCGTGGCGGATGATCTCCTTCTTGGAGCCCATCTCCTGGCCGGCGATGACTTTGACGCAGCCTGCCAGCCCGTGCTCGTTCCACTCCCGGATCAGGGCCTCGCCGGGGGTGGCGGAACACACGACGATATCCGCGACGTCCTGCAGCCGGATCAGGCTTTCCCGGACGTAGGGGAACGGCGGAACCCCGCGGACGGTTTCCCCGACCGCGGCGTTGACCGCCTTGGACCAGCGGAGCGTCCGGACCAGGACCGGATCCGCGGTGCGCGCGACTTCGGCTTCGAGCGCGGGATCCCCCAGTTTTGTCTCACGCTCCATCCAGGCGCGGAGCGCACCGGTTTCAGGAGATCTGTATCCGCGGCGCAGGGCTTCTCCGCGTTCGGAGAGCAGGTCGAACACCCGGATCAGGGCGGGGAACCGGTTGATCCCGCGCCATTTGGAGTACAGGTTCACAAACTCCGCGGCTTCACGCACATACTTGGACACGTACTGCAGGTCCCAGCAGCGGATGATGTTGGGGATGAAGCACTCCTTGTGCTTGATCTCCATGCTGTCGAAGGCGCAGCCGTCCGAATCGATGCAGATGAGGCGGTCGTGTGTTTTGGTGAAATCCAGCAGGGGTTGATGGGGCAAGGCCATATTGTTTCTCCTGTTCCGCCGCGTCTTCTTCCGCGGCACATGATGTCCGGGCTGCCCGTCAGCTATCCGCGATAGGTCTGCGG